>JAPLZQ010000036.1 GCA_026394965.1 Candidatus Woesearchaeota archaeon | reverse complement strand
AAGCTTTAATCATGCATTTTCAGAGCACTGTTGGGTGCTTGACAAGTCAATGATAGATTCTGAATGGTCAGCATTCAGCGTTTCCATTCCAAGAATTGAGATTAATCAATCCTCAAATCAGGAGGATAATTTCTCTATTGTCCTTTCGGAAAACAGCCCCGAATGCTGTGCATTTGGAAAGTGCTCAAACTGCTGCACAGGAGATTCTTGCTCATCAGAAAAGGGCTATCCTGTAATACTTGTGCACGGGCACCTTGCCTACAACAGAAACTCGCCTGAGCTTGTGATAAACTCATTTTCAGACATGCAGTCATCAATGGAATCCATCGGATACATTCCTGCAGGGCTGCTTGACCTCAATGTAAATGTTCCGCCAAATGACTGGGGGAGAAGCACAAGCCCTATTGCTGTCAGGGCAAGCTACTATTACATATCCTACTACGACTTAGGCTTTCAGACAGTTGAGTCCCAGAAAACTGACAGCATTGAGAATTATGCAATACGCCTGAGGGAGATTGTTGAGGAGGTAAAGAGAAGGACTGGCTCTGATAAAGTCATTATAATTGCCCATTCAATGGGCGGGCTTGTTGCAAGGGAATACCTTCTCCTCTTCGGTGAGGAAAGCGTTGACAAGATGATTACAATAGGCACTCCAAACAAGGGGATTGAAGGGGCTCTTGTTGAGATATGCCCAATCTTCGGCTCTGAAAAGGAGTGTTCAGACATGGCTAAGAACAGCATATTCCTTAAGAGGCTTAATGATGAAAGGAACAGCCCCAAATCAGTCAGGATGTATACAATTGCTGCAACAGGATGCAACACTTACGGGAAAGACGGCGATGGTGTTGTTGCAGCAGACAATGTTGCGCTTGACTTTGCATTAAATTACAGGATTTCAGGAAACTGCACAGACATCCTAAAAAGCAATCTTCACGGAATGATGCTCATTCCTGAAGAATACCCTGAAACATTTAAGATTGTCAGTTCAATCCTCAGGGAATAGAATAGTACATACAATTATTCATAAAATCATTCAGGGAGAGCAAGCTCGGAATCGCTTATTGCAGGGTTAATCTCATAATGCTCTATCTCGCTTTCAATCTTTCTTGTGAGATTGTTTTTGAATGTCAGGAATGAGATTGACTTTAGCGCAATTCCATCAGTTTCGCAAATCTGCGTGCTGAATGATTTTATCTGTTCAGCGGCCTTTTTCGGCTCATTGACAGTTGAGAGCCCTGATGAGGCAAGTATTAGGTATTTTTCCTCAAGATTAAGCTTTGGGATGTCAAAATCCAAATCAAAGTAAGTGCAATTGATTCCCTTCTCTTCTCTTTTTCCTATTTCATGGAATATTATTGCGCCGCTTTCAAATAGTCCCCGATTTATCCTGATGACATTCTTTTCATTTAGCGGGATTATTGTTTTTATTTCAGTGCAATTCCATTTCGCATTCTGTTCTGCGCATAAAAAGCTCTTTTCCCTGATTCTGTAGCTTCTTGCTTTTACAGGAGGGAAATCAGGGTTTGATATTGAAAGAAAATCAGCCCGTATCTCCCCTTTTCTGAGCATCCTTCCGTATATGTCCCTGAAAATGAACCCCTCTTCTGATGCAACTGCAAAGAAATTATGGTATTCCGCTGAAAGGGATTCTATCCTTTCTGACTCATTCAGGTATTTTTCATACAGCATCTCATCAGCAGAATGCAGAATCTGCTCTCTTCCAAGCCCTTTCGGGAAGAGGAAAATTGATAGGGCAGCGCATAGAAATATTAAAACAATAAAAAATATTTTAAGGGAGTTTTTTCTCTTCCTGTTTTCCGCTGATTCTTTTCCCTTGATTCTTATCACTCCCTATTGCAATCCTGATGCGGTTCTTCCCTTGTTCACTTTATTGTCTGGACAAGCTCATACTTAAGCTCTGCTGAGCCCTCAGCAGGTGCATTCAGCGTGAATTTCACAAGGGTTGTGCTTATCTGCTCATACTTTGCCGAGGATGAAACAATTGTTGAGTTGGCAGGTATCCTCTCAAAGACAGATACGGCTTCATCAGTTAATTTTGCATTTTTCACGCTTATCAGGTAGCCCTGCGTTATTTCTCTGTATTCCTTTGTGCCTGTTTCAGAGTATTTAATCTGCTTTTTCTCCCCCTTTATGTCAAACGCCTTTCCGATTGCCAGTTCCAGGGTGTCGCCTTTTGAGGTGTGCCCGATGCTTGCCTCTCCTATGAAGTCAAGCATTGAATTCGCATCTTCCTGATAGAACTTTATTGTTCCTGCAGGTAGCGGCATTCCCAGATTTGACTTGTCATCATTTGTCAGGATTATCTTTATGTCTGCGTTTGCCTTCTGTATGTCTGAAGAATAGCTGTAATACTCATTGAAGGATATTGAAATGTCTTTTTTCACAGGAATGCCTTGCGCATCTATGAAGTCAACCTGCCTTGTCCCAGAGTCCTTAAGGTCTACGCTTGAAGGAAGGATGTAGCTGTGGTATTCAAACACATCCTGCTGGATAACACCGCTTCCTGTCGGGGCTGATACTGCCTCGTCCTTTCTGTAATCAGGAAGTGTGTTTCCTCCCTGAAAATTGATCTGCCCTGCTACAAGCGTTACATTTGAGTCATTGAAATCTTTTCCAGAGTTGTTGGTAAGAGTAACTATGCTCTCCAGGTTGATTTTGCTTTCATTCTTGTTCAGCACTGCAAAATAGTCCGCATTCCATGTTATTCCCTTTGTTATGAAATTCAGGTTGAAATTCCCCTCTGTTGCCTTGCTGCTTTCTATTACCCATTCAAGGCTTGGCTCCCTTGCGTATGAGCGCGCATTGGGATAGCTTATTGCAGCAATCTCATCGGGCTTTATTTCAATTATTGATGTGTCCTTCTTCAGGTATAATGCGCCGCTTTCCTGCAGGAGAAGTCCAGATCGTGGCGTGTTGTTATTCTTCATGAAAACCACAATGTTTTTTCCGAGGTAGTCCTTCAGAAGAAGCTCTTCTGTTATCTCTCCTGGCGTGAAGTTCTGCTCAACCATCTCAAACCCAGTTCCAAGTGAGCGCAGAAAAACGCTTTCCAGGTCTGTCCCCTCAGGTATTTCAATTCTAAATTTTGTCTCTCCCTTTTTCAGGTAAAGAGCTATCTGCTCATTTACAAGCGCGTAGCTGTTATTGTATATTGAAAGCTTTGTCTTCTGTGTTGCAGAACTCGGCATTATGCTTGATGCAAGTGAAACCCCGGCAATAATGCTTCCTAGAATCGCTGTTTTTATAGCATTCCTTTTTGAGAAACTCATTCAAATCACCCCAGAATCCAATAATGGCTCGTAAGTATATAAGGTTTTCTTTAGAATTTTCTTTGGAAAAAATGCTGAAAATAAAAAATAAATTTTTGCTTATTCCTTCTTCTTTTTCTTTGCTTTCTTCGCTGTTCCGCAGCAATTGCATTCGCATGGCATATTTTTCCACCTCGTTTTTTTAGTTTAATGCAGTTTTTGGCATTTCATATAAATAGTTTTGCTTTGGAAAGAATTCCTCTCTTTTTTCACTTTTTTCTGAATTAAGACTAATCAAAACATTTATATAAACGCTTGGATTGAAGGAGTTTTGGAAAAAGAGGTGCTATTCGTTGGTTTGGTATGTTGAGGCAGGGCTTTATCTTTGGGAGCTTTTCAGGCTCTGGGGCTTTAACATATTCGTTCTCCCTTTCAAGAATACTGATATGCTGTGGATTCTTGTTCCAATCTGGCTCTCATGGTTCTTTGCTGAATTTTTCCAGGAGAAGCTTGGAACCTCCATGGGAAATGCAATAACCAATGCAACTGTGGTTCTCTGGGGAAGCATTGACAGCGCAAGGCAGACAGTCAGGCTTATCATTGCAAGGGAAGTTACCGGATTCCTTAACACTTCCTTAAGATTTGGAATAATCTCGCTGATATTAATTTACAGCATCGCTCTGATAGTGCTTGGGCTTAAAGGAAACACTATTATCAGGAAGATTGGGCGTATAAGGGAGGTAACATATGTTTTTGCAATATTCATCCCGATATTCTACGGCGCAATTGATTTTTCCTGGCAATACATGCTATCTGCTGTGATTTTCTTCCCACTCTTCTATTACGTAATAGAGCTTTTTGACCTTCTCACTCCAGACCCAAAGGCAGTTGCGCAGGACATGGAAGAGCAGGTTGAATACAACAGGAAAAAGAACGGCGATTACTCCTCCTCTCTTGAGAGCAGGGATTTGCAGCCCAATTCATATTCACCGCCTCAGAACAATTATCAAAACCAGTATCCGCAGTATCCCAATCAGCAGAGGAACCCTTATCAGAATCCTTACCAAGGAAGCAGGCATCAGGGATATCCCAAGAATCCAAACCCTCCTTCCAGAATGCAGCAGGGTTATGATGCAGTTGAAAGGAAAAGGCCGATATGATTATTTAATATAATCATTTAATATAATCATAATATGATTGCTTATTTCCTCATGATTTTTTCAAATTAGGATAAGGACATTGTTTTATAACTATTATTAAGAAGTTAAAAAGATTTTTAATGGGATGAGCCATTTGCTCTCAAGGGAATTGGGATGGAATTTAAGATAGAAAAAAAGAAGAATCCTAACCAGGATTCCTATTCCAGGGAAGAGCTGGATATTGCATATGAGTTCTCTAAGAAGATATACAAGGAATTTGGGGCGATACTTAAAGGGATTGTGATATTCGGGAGCACTGCAAGAGGCACAAACTACAGCGGCGACATAGATGTCCTGATAATAGTTGATGACATAACAATAACACTCACCCAGGAAATGGTTGAGGCATACAGGGTTATAACTGAAAGGACAGTTGTTTCAGTAAGCCCGAGGCTTCACATAACAACCCTGAAATACACGACATTCTGGGATTATGTGAGAGTTGGTGACCCAATTGCAGTTAACATATTGAGGGATGGGGTTGCACTCATTGATTCCGGTTTTTTTGAGCCGCTCCAGCTTCTTTTGAAGATTGGAAAAATCAGGCCTACGCCGGAATCTATATGGAACTACTATTCAAGAGCGCCAAGGACGCTTTTCAATTCCAAATGGCACATTCTTCAGGCGGCAATTGACCTCTACTGGGCTGTGATTGACTCTGCGCACGCTGCATTAATGAAGCTTGGGGAGATTCCGCCAAGCCCTGAGCATGTTGCTGACCTTATGGAAAAGAGGATGGTTTCAGAGCATCTGATAAGCAGGCGGTATGTCGAGATAATGAGGGGATTTTACAGGCTCTCAAAAGCCATTGCCCAGCGCGAAATCAAGGAAATCAAGGCATCTGAATACGAGCGCTACTATTCCTATGCCAGGGAATTTGTTGATGAGATGAGAAATATCATTGATGACAAGATTCCCAAAAGGAAAAGAAGGGCTTAATTCAATGATTAGGGAAGAATTCTGCGTGAAGAAAGCTTAGATTATTGAAAAACCTTGAATTCTAATTCTTAGAAATTATTATAAAAAATATAAAAAAATAAAAAAATTTATCGTTTTACCTTATCAGCTTTGCGATTATCACAAAGAGTATAATCAGCAGGGCAAGCACTCCGATTACAAGGAGCACGAGGTATGCTGTTGTCTCTGTGAATGCAACTTTAGTCTCTGCCACAACTCCAACAGGTGTTGGCGTCGGCTGAACTATTACATCTGAAGGCGTCGCTGTTGGCTTTGGTGTTGGCGTGGATGTTGCTGCTGTCTCGCATTTCTTCACTATGATCGGGGTTGATTCTGAATCCATTTCCTCATCAATATCATAGTAAGCCTTTGTCAGGATGTTGTATGTCGCTGAAGCTGCGCTTGATGGGATTTCTATTGTGAAATAGGAAGTGTATTCCTCATCTGAGCTGACTGAGAACTGGTCCCTCTGTCCGACTGAAATCTGCTTGTTCTCAATTGTGATAAGCGCGCTGTCTTCATCCTGTGAGCCCCTGTTTAAGATTCTTACCCTGACTTCTGCGCTCCTGTCGCATGACACTTCTGAAGGGGTTATTGTTATCTCCTTTATTATGAGGTCATGGCTTTCTTTCTCAACATCCAGCCTTATCAGCCAGCGGACGCTGTGGATTGCTCCGTTCTCATCTTCGCCTTCAACATCAACTGTCATGTCATATGTTCCTTCATCTATCTTTGAAGGCAGGATGAATGAAACTGTTTTTTCCACTTTCTTTCCGTATGTAAGGTCAAAGTCTGCTACATCACTGTCAAGTTCAAGGTCATCGCCGTCGTCTATCTCGCTTATGACAGCGTCTATTGCGATGTTATTAATGTCCACTTTCTGGACGCTTGAGTACAGGTTTTTTACTGTAAGCACGAGGTCAACCTTTGAATCAGGCTTTACAACCTCTCCAAATGTGATATCGCATGTCTCTCCGTTGCACGGCACATCATCTGACTGCCCATCAATAACTATGTTCATGTCGTAAATTTCAAGCATGTTTGCAGCTCTCATGTAAAGCTCTGCTGAGGCGCTTGCCTCATTGCTTGTAACGCTTATTGTCCCAATCTTGTCTTCTCCTGAATTCTGGTCTTTTGGGATATAAGCTCTGACAGTCACAATCTGCTCCTGCCCTGATGCAAGGCTTGTTGGCGCGTTTGTGAAAGTCACATTATACTTTGAGATTGCGTTTGAGGAAACTGAAATTCCTGTCAATGCATAGTCGCCGGTGTTCTTTACTGTGAATGTTGAAGTGTAGAATGAAAGCCTTTCAGCGCTTGTTCCTCCAACAATTACTGTTGCAGGCGTTATTGCTGCTGAGCTGACTGCTTCCTTGACATTGACTGAGATTGTTGAGCTCCTGTTGAATGCTCCGTAGAATACAGTCATTACTCCTGCATATATTCCGTTCTGCTGTGATATTGGAACTCCTGCCAGGGTTGCTGTAAGAATCTTTGCCTGCCCGATGTTAAGCTCAACCGGAGAAGGCATTGTTATGAACGAGCCCGGAAGCACATATGCGCCGCTTACAAGGTCGCTTACTCCAAAGCTCACTCCAGTCAGGTTTTCTGTTCCTGTGTTCTGGACTGTGAATTGGAAATCTTTTGTTGCATCAATTCCCTTTGTCCACACTGCGTTTGCATTTGTTATGCTGACGCTTGCTGCTGCGCTTGCATATGGTACCAATGCAATCATTGCAATAAGTAATGCATATGCTAAAAAGTTTTTTCTATCCATTTTTCAAGCCCCCACTTGTTTTTTCTTAATATAATCTATATTTCTTAATATAATTTCTATTTCTGTTTTTTGTCAATATAATGCATACTGCAATATATATTTATTTTTATTATGGAGTAGTTACAATCCTTTTTAAATATTACTATTCTCCAGTATATATATGTATGCTTTTCAGCGTATAATCCGCTTATTCTTGTTTATTGGCGCTTAATTAGAAAAATTATAAAAATGAAAAGAGTGGAAAAGAAAATCTGAGATTTATGGGTTTTTCCTATTCCCCCTTCAGCCTCTTCCCAACCCCCCATTTGTCAATTGCTTTTCTGAGTTCAGGGTTTTCTTTTGCGTATTTCTTGAGGGGATAGTTGAGCTGGCTTGCAAATATCGCCTGCCTCATCGCCTTTGCGCCTGCTGTTGTTCCGTCAGGATGCCCGTGAATTCCCCCTCCTGCCTGAATCAGGATGTCTTTTCCCATTATTCTCATCAGTTCAGGAATAACTCCCGGGTAAAGCCCTCCTGAGCACACTGCAAGAACAGGCTTTATTCCACCCCATTCCTGGGAAAGCACTGTCTTCCTTTCCAGAATGCTTTTTCCCTCTATCTCCTCTTCTATGTCAGAAACCTCAGCGCCTCTCCCTTCCATTTTCCCGACAGCTGTTCCTATATGAAGCGAGTCCACTCCAATAAGCCGGTAAATCTTTGCAAGGGGAAGCATTGCAATTCCGTGCCTGGGATTTCTTGTTATTGCAGCGTGCATTGCGCGGTGCGCGTGTATTGCAACTCCCAAGTCCATCTCCCTTAAAGTCTGGACTGCTGAGAATCCTGCTGTCAGAACATCAATCATTACAAATTCTCCGCCGTGCCTTTTGACAAACTTAGCCCTCTTTATCATCTCTCTTGTTTCTGCTGTGACATTTGCAAGGTAGATTTTCCTCTCGCCGGTGTATTTCTCTGCGGCATTTCTCTTTCTCAATGTCTCAACAATCCTCTTTGCAAAAGGGTTGAAGGACTGGTTTGTGAGATTCTCGTCATCCTTGACAACATCGCACCCGCCTACCCATGCATTGTATGCAACCTGGGCGTGCATTGCTGAGTCAAGCCCGACTTTCGGTTTTATTATTGTCCCGAGCATCGGGCGGTCTTCTATGTTCATTGACTTCCTTATCTCATTTATGCCGTATTTAGGGCCCCTGAATGATTTGATTATCTCCTGGGGGAAGTGTATGTCAAGGAGCCTTAAATTCTTCACGACTTTCATTCCGAATATGTTTCCGGCAATGCTGCTTAGAATCTGGGGCATGTTTCCCGGCTCAAAAAGCTCATCCGGGTAGGATATTCTTGCAATGCCTGCTTTCTTGTCTGAATAGAAAACGTGGGGTGAAAGCTGTTCAGCTATCTCCCTCCTCATTGTTGAGATGTCTGTCCAGGTTCCTATTGAGGATTCTGCTGCAACCTGCTCGCATGCATTTTCAAATGATGTGTGGTTCGGCTCTATGTAGAATTCGCATATTATCTCATTCTTTTTTGGCACATAAGATAAGTCGTAATATCCGGACATTTCCTACACCTCTTTTTTTTACAAATTATGAATAATCATAAAAAAATTTGATAATAAAAATCAAAAATATTTTTTAATTTCTCTTAAATTCTCTTCTTTGCTCCACCTGAGAAGTTGAACATCTGTTCAATCTTCACATCGCCCGGCCTCAAATTGCCTGTTCTTTTTTCAGGTGCTGCCCCTTCTCCCCTTGGCGCCTGCCCGAATGGGGGCGGTGTTCCCGGCTGGGAATGCTGCTCTGTGTGGCTCTGCGAATTTGAGCTGGTGTATTCCTGGGCGCCGTTTGAAGCAACCTGCGGTGCAGCTCTTGGCGCAGCCCTGGCGCCGGATATAAGCGAGTCCAAGTCTTTTCTGAGCTTGTTTAT
>JAPLZQ010000035.1 GCA_026394965.1 Candidatus Woesearchaeota archaeon | reverse complement strand
GTCAAGGACATTCGCATATGCTGCCTTAAGGAGTTTCTTTCTGACATTTGCCCCTCTTACTCTCATAGACCTTACCTTGTCCTTATCGTCAACCTTTGTAAGAGCAGGAGCCCGTCCAAGTTCGCACAGTTTCTTTTTTCTGTAGTCCCTGTATCTCTTTCCGCTGAGTTTTCTTTTTGGTCTTGCTTGTCTTATTGCCATGGTATAATGAGAATTTGGAACTTCTTTATAAAGATTACTATTGAAAAAGAGGGGACAATACTTAAAATAATGAGAAAGAAGGATTGAAGAATCATCAGAATATTCATTTTTTAATAATATTAATATACGCTAATCTGTTCTTCTTATTTTGTTTTTAGGAAAATAGATAAATACTAAACTAATTGGAGTTTTGGGAAGAACCAGATGAAAAAGATATTGTGCGATGCAGTTGTTTTTGACCAGGGAAACACTATTGTAATGGACCCATTTAAGAATGCTCTTTCCAAGGCAAAGAAAAAGCTTGAGCGCATAATGAGAAGGGCAGGGGTAAAAATGAGCGCGCAGAGGATTGAAAGGGAATGGACGCGCTCAAACAGCGCAATTGACTTTCCGTTTTCAGGGCATTTTGTGCAGGAAGAAATCTTTGTGCAGGACTTCATGAGAAGAGCAGGAATAAGCAGTGAAAAAATTGCGGTGCTGGCGCCTTTACTCCTTTCAGAATACAGGAAGAATTACATTAATGAAGTCAGGGTGCAGATTAATAAAAGAAAAATAAAAAAGTTCCTGATTGAATTGAAGAGCAAAGGCAAAAAAATCGGGATTTTCTCAAATGACAAGTCAATAGGGCTGAATTCAGCGCTTGAGTCCTGCGGGATAAAGAAATATTTTGACTACATTGAAACATCTGAAGAATTTAGGCGGGAAAAGCCGGACCCAGCTGTTTTTAGGAGAATAGAAAAAAAGATGGGCGTTGCCAGGAAAAAAATAGTGTATGTTGGAGACGACCCCAAAAGAGACATTATACCTGCGAAACGCTTTGGCATGAGCGCTGTGCTTTATCTGGTAAGCGATTCTTACCATGAAAAGTGGAGAAACTATGCTTACAAAAAAAACTGCAGCCCTGATGCAGAAGTCCGAAATCTTCAGCAGTTGCTTTCAATAATAGAATAAAAAATAAATACTGGTTTGCAAATTAATGAAAAAAGACGGTGCTAAAATGGCTGAAAACATTGAAAATGAATTTAAGAAGCTGCATGACATATTCATTCTGAAAGAGATAAACCGGACCGGAAAAGTGAAAAACAGGTTTGAAAGCTCAGCAGAGCATTCCTGGAGCTGCATGATACTTGCACAGTATTTCCTTCCCAAAATCAAGCACAGAATTGATGAGAAAAAAATAATGAGGATGCTCCTTTACCACGATGTTATTGAGATAGAATCAGGGGATACCATTGTCTTTGACAGCGACAAGGTTCTTGGGCAGCGCGAAAAAGAGCATTCATCCCTTTCAGGAATGAAGAAAAGAATGCCCAAAGGGCTTGCAGATGATTTCAGCGTGCTGTGGCTGGAATTTGAGGAGAATAAGACGATTGAGGCAAAGTTCTGCCAGGCAATAGACAAGCTTGACCCGGTAATCCACGCAATATTTGATGAAGATGACTGGAAATACAACAGCATAAACGAGGAAAAGCTGAGAAAGGCAAAACAGCAGTATTTTGAGCCATTCCCTGAAATGATGGAGTTCTTTGAGTCGCTGGTAAGCTTTGCGAAGAAGAAGCATTATTTTTAAAGCGCCCAAAAAAGTCGCCTAAAGAAAAAATTTAAATACCGCCCGAATTTTCCGATGGAACACGGGCCCATAACTCAGCCTGGTTAGAGTGCTGGTCTTATATGACTGCATTCTGCACAAAATCTAAGACAACCAGCGGTCTGGAGTTCAAATCTCCATGGGCCCACTTTTTATTTATAATTTTCTAAAAAAAAACCGAAAGGAGAAAAAAATGAAATCTGGGGATAAAAAAGCTGCGAAAGCCAGGGGCAATAAAAACAATCACAATGAAGAAGATATTGCAGATGAAAATCAGCCCAAGATAAAGATGGGGCTCATGTCTAATTTAAGAAAGTATGCGCTTCACAATGCAGTTCTTCACAACGGAAAGGCAGATGTCAAGGCAGTTCTGGGAAAGGCGATTTCAGAGGACAATTCATTGAAAAGCCAGCTTTCAGAGATTAAGGAGCTTATTGATGAGGTTGTGGATGAGGTGAACTGCAGCAAATTAGAAAGCCAGCTTGCAATGCTTAAGGAAATAGCCCCTGAACTGCTTGAGAAAAAAGAGGGGAAAAGGGAGCTGAAGGAGCTTCCTAATGCAGAAATGGGGAAGGTTGTAACAAGGATTCCCCCTGAGCCATCCAAATACAACCACATCGGGCATGCACTCTCCTTTCTCATAAATTATCTTTACGCGAAGAAGTATAAGGGAAAATGCATTTTAAGGTTTGAGGACACAAACCCATTAAAGGGTTCGCAGGAATATGTTGATGCAATGAAGGAGGATGTTCTCCAGTTCCTTGAGATAAAGCCTGATGAAATCATCTTTGCAAGCGACGAGATGCCAAAATTCTATGATTATGCGGAAAAGCTCATAAAAATGGGAAAGGCATATGTGTGCTTCTGCGCAAGAGAGGAAATGCAGGATTCAAGGCACAAGGGGCTTGAATGCAAGTGCAGAAATTCCTCATTGGAAAAGAACTTTTCTGAATGGAAGAACATGCTTTCAGGAAAATACTCTGACGGGCAGTGCGTCCTAAGGCTTAAAGCAAACATGCAGGCTGAAAACCAGGTGATGAGGGACCCTGTCATATTCAGGATTGTAAGCGCAGAGCACTACAGGCAGAAGGATAAATACAAGGTGTGGCCAGTTTATGACTTTGAAAATGCTATAGAGGATTCCACCCACGGAACAACCCACATATTAAGGAGCTCTGAATTCGGCACAATGAGAGTTGAGCTTCAGACAATGATAAAGGAACTCCTTGGGCTTTCAAAGCAGACAGTAATACAATATGGAAGGTTCAGCATAGTCGGAGCAACAACCCAGGGCAGAGAGATAAGAGAGCTTATTGAGAAGGGAAAGGCAACTGGATGGGATGACATATCCCTTGTCACAATAAGGGCTCTCAAGAGGAGGGGCTTTGTCAAGGAGACATTCTACGAACTCGCAATCCAGGTTGGGCTTTCGCCGACTCCAACAACATTGGACTGGACTTTTGTTTCATCTGTAAACAGGAAAATCATAGATCCTTTTGTGAAGAGGTATTTCTTCGTAAGCGAGCCAGTCAAGATAAAAGTGGAAAACGCTCCCGATAGGGAAGAGCACCTTAAGCTCCACCCCGAGCACCCTGAATACGGCGAGAGAAAGTTCAAAACACATTCTGAATTCTACATCTCAAAAGAGGACTTTGACTTGATTGAGGATAAAAAGCTCTACAGGCTGATGGACTGCCTGAATTTCAGGAAAGAAAATGATAAGATGTCCTTTGTTTCTGCAAGCGTTGATGATTACAGAAAAGAGGGCGAAAGGATTATGCACTGGCTTCCTGCTGATTCAGAGCTTATTGATGCAGTTGTCCTTATGCCTGACCATTCCATGAGAAAAGGGTTCCTGGAAAGCAATGCATCTGCGCTGAATGTAGGAGATGAGGTGCAGTTTGAAAGATTCGGATTCTGCAGGCTGGACAAAAAAGATGGCAACAAGTTCTCATTCTGGTACACTCACAAATGAGAGAATTTTCCCTTAATTTTATTTTTTATCATAAAAATTTCTATGAAATGTAGAAAAGTTTATAAACTCAAATGTGTAAAAAACTATATTAGTATATACTTTAAAGTTTAAGCTTACCATATCTAAGCATACAAACAAGCTGAGGTGCTCATATGAAAAAGAATATTTCTTTTGCGATAATAATAGCTTTAGTGTTATTTGCAGCAGTTCCTTCTGCATTGGCAGACACCCAAAAGGCTGCAGGTGAATACTTGGGATACTTTGTAAAGGCGCTTACTGAGCTTTTCAACGGGCATTCAGACGCATTTGTGAGAAATTTCACCAATTCTTTTCCCCTGATTGCAGTATTCCTGATAGTGCTTGGGCTTGTGCAGTATGTATCAAGGACAGTGATTTTCAAGAATGAGGGCGGAGAGAAATATGCAACAATACTCGCTGTTGGAATGGCACTTCTTACTGTATGGAGCAGACCGGCATTCAACTGGATAATGAACTTAGGAACAACAACGGTATTCATAATCTTCGGATTTGTCATGGTTGCATTCCTGGTGCAGGGCGCAACAGCGCACAGGACTGCCCTTGGAGGATATCACCTTGCAGGAACAGATATGATGAATAATCACACAAGCTTTCTTGGTGCTTTTGATGCAAATAAAAAAGCAAGGCAGGAAAGCTACATGCAGGACCAGCTTGAGCACAGGGAAAAAACAGGGCTTGAGAATGCAAGAAAAGACATTGACGACTTTTATGACGAGACAAAGGATGTAGAGGCGCATCTGACAAAAATACTTGGGATAATCAAGAATCTGAGAGGAGCAAGAAATGAAGGCAATGCAAGCGCCTACATGAACAGCCTCAGGCAGCAGCTAAATGCGGTGAATGCCCACATTATTGTTAACAGAAGGGATTTCTCAGGGATAATAGGGCATCTTAGGGAAGTCAGCCACACTAATATAAATGAAAAAACACACAGACAGAGCATAAAAAACCAGATAAACCGTGAAATAGCAAATTTTAACAAAAATACAACCAACAGCCAGATGAGAGCTGAAAAGATACAGAGAATATCTGCAGCCAGAAATTTAGTTAATGAGATAGATTCTCTCAACAACGCTGAACTCAATCTAATAAGGGAATTTGCTCCCCTTGAAAGAATCATTCAAAGGCAGGAATCAGAGCTTATTGCGCAGATTCAGATGTGCATAGCAACAGTAACACAAAATCCTCCTGCAGCAGAGAAGGATATAAATGTTGCATTGGGAATAGCTCACCAGCTAAATCAGGAAGGGAAGAAAATGGATACGCTGGGAGACAGATTCAACGCATTAGTTAATCAGGAGCATGCGTTTCAGGCGCGTGTTACAAATATCCTCGGAAGTTTAAAGCCGTAAATGATTTCAGGAAATATTTTTTTATTATTTTATCTTATTTTTATTAGAATAATCTCATTAATGCATATTTAATCGGATTCTCTGCTCTCATGTTTTCTGCCTCATAAAGCGCCTCATTAGGGCTTTTTTCTCCGCTTATGCACTTTCTGATTACATAAGATGGCACCCCGCTTCTCCTAAGGCTTCTTGCAGTTTCCTGCTCATAAAAAATCTGATTGGTGCTCTTTTCCTTTGGCTGAGACGGAGATGGCTCGCAATACACTGGCTCATATGCAGGAGCAGGAATTTGCTGCTCTTCTTCCATTGCTTCCGGCTGTTTAATTTTTAATGGCTCAGATTCCTCAAAAGTGAAATCCTTCTCTGGCATCTTTCCCCTGAAAACATCCCTTGCTATTGCCTCTGAGCTTAAATTTCCCCTGTATTTCCTGATGCCATAAGAGAGCAGATAATTGTTCTCTTCAGCAACCTTGTTGAGAAAATCAAGCGCAGATTCTGCCTTTTTCTTATTTTGGATTTTTCCATTCCTGAGATAGGTCTCTGCAGAATCCCTCATGTCAAGAATTCTCTGATAGGCATTCCTGATGTCAACTTCTGTCTTCATCTTGAGAGTGCCGCCGTATGAGAGCCTGAAATCTGATATTGCTGACTCAAGAGAGGAAAACTCATTCTCATCTTTTCCTGCTGTGCTGCAAATCCTTGAGTTAAGAGAAAGGTAAGCATTAAGTGCAGAGTCAAACCTTTGGGCATCATAGGAAAGTTCTTCCATCCCGTATCTTATCAGGTTTATCCTGTCATTTGCAACAGACTCTGGATTTGTGAAGCCCATGTCGTGTCCATAATGCTTAAATGCATGAAAATTGTATTTGACAAGGCTTTCCAGGGCAAATTCTGGCTTGAACTCCTTAACCAAGCGTTCCCCTTCCCTTGCTTCGTTCAGAAGCCTTTCAATGCTGTTTTCAGGCATTTAAACACCTTTTAAAATTTATTTTGATGGCCTCTGATTGATGATTCTTTTAAAGCATCTCTGGGAGATTCCCCTAAATACTCGCATAGCCTTGCGAAAAATCCCTTTTTGGGGCTGATGCTTGCTCCAAGCTCAATCTTCTTAATTTCTGCCTCATGCGTGTAAGCCATGCCTGCAGATGAAAAGTCAACTGAATATTTCAGGCAGGGATTAACATGCGATTCTTCTCTCAAATCATTAAGGTTTGAGAGTTTTGCTTCAAGAATATTTCTTATTGACTCTGCAACTCCGATTTTCAGGCCGTCTTTAAGATAAGAAAGGAATTCTGTCAGCTGGTCAGCATAACGGAAAAGCTCATTAACAGGAACAGTGAAATAGAATTCCCCGTTTTCAGAAGATTTCACAACATTAAATATTTCCTCAAGACTGCCTTTGTAGTCAAATGCGGAATCTCCCTCTGCAAGGCTCTTTTTTATTCCGTTTGCTGAGCTTTCAATAATATGATATGCAAAATCGCCTGATTCAAGTTTTTTCCTGGCTTCTTTGAGCTTTGAGTCATCAACTTTAATCCCTTCCCCTAAATTATCAAGAATAATTTCAAGGTTTGGTATTGGAGTTGAGTATTTTGCGTGGAATTTATCAAGAGTTTTTTTTACCTTTGCTTTTGGAAGGACATTGCCGTAATCAACACCGAACTCTGCTTCCAGAGTGCTTCCCGGGCTTGTTGTATTACCAGAGAGATACCCTGTTGGAAATAAACCTATCTGGTTTATTGAGTTTACTGCAGTGAAAACTGCTTTTATGAGCTCATCAGCATTCGCCTCAAGAATTGGCTTTGGCTCAGATGTATTGATTTTGCTTTCCAGAGAAGAAGGCAAATAAACTTCTACTGCCTCTGGATTTACAGCAGCATTTTGAATTCCTTCTGCGCTTTCTGAACTTATTTCTTCGCCTGAAACTTTGCTGCCCTGCGCTTTTGCAGAAACAGAAGAATCAACATAAGTCATATCCTTATCTGTCAGAGGAACCTGAGCAATTCCCTCTCTGCTAAGCTGGTCCATTGGCTTTAATGGTATCTTGCTGCAATCAACATTATCGCTATTATCAGAACTAGGTTCATAATGCTTTTTTTCATCCATTTTGACACCCTCCAAGGTTTTTAATGAATATGATTAGAAATTAGCAGAAGTAGTATATAAATATTTCGCTACTTAATAGTAACAATAAATTAGGATAATATGAAGCAATAAAAAAAGCAGCAAATACCCAATAAACAAATTAAACCGCTTAAATGGCAAAATTATTAAAATAAGCGGGGAATAATCAGTTTCAGAGGTGGTTTTAATGCATAAAAAAGACAGAATCAAACTAGTTAATTTTTTGAAATTAATTGCATCAATTCTAATATGTCTGGGAGCAGGGTTTATCGGCTCAATATTCACAATGCCTTCAATAAAAGGGTGGTATTCAACGCTCAATAAGCCGTTTTTCAGCCCTCCAAACTGGGTTTTTGCGCCTGTGTGGACTGCGCTTTTTATATTAATGGGAATATCTCTTTATTTTGTATGGAGCGAAAAATCAAAAAAGAGAATTGCTGCCCTTTCAGTATTCTTTGTCCAGCTGGGATTAAACATTCTGTGGTCAGTCCTTTTTTTCGCACTTCACGCGCCATTCCTCGCCCTTATTGAGATAATAATCTTATGGGGAGCAATATTTTTGACAATTGCAAGATTTAACCGTGTGAAAAGGGAATCAGCAGCCCTTCTAATCCCTTACATTCTCTGGGTAAGCTTTGCCTCAATACTTAACTTCAGCATATGGCTGCTTAACTAAGTGATGAAAAGGTTTGTAAGATGCTTTCATGGAAAAGGTGAGAAAATTGGAATATGAAAAGAGCGTCAAACACATTTCAGGAAAAAAGGGGCACGGAATTTTACTTTTTGCACTTTCAACCTGCATTTGGTGCAGAATGACAAGAGAGCTTTTGGAAAAATCAGGGTTTGAATTCAGCTATGTTTATGTGGACCTTCTTGAAGGGAAAGCAAGGGAAGATGCTGTTGCAGAAATGGGCAGGTGGAACCAAAGCACATCCTTTCCGACATTAATAATTGACAAAAAGAGGGCAATACTCGGATATCAGGAAGAAGAGATAGAAAAGATGCTTGAAAATGGAAACTGAAATATCAGATTCAGAAATTGATTCGGTTTATGAAAAGCTGAAAATAAGCGCAGAGAAAAGGGGATATTTTCTCAATCCAGATGAGAAATTTGCAAAGGCGCTCGTGAGGAGCCTTCTTACAAACGGCAGGCGCTATGGATACTGGGCGTGCCCCTGCCGGCTCGCATCAGGGAAAAGGGAAGAGGACAATGACATAATCTGCCCCTGCGACTACCGGGATTCCGATGTAAAGGAGCGCGGCGCATGCTACTGCGCGCTTTATGTTTCAAAGGAGATAAGCGAGGGAAGAAAAAAGGCGATGCCTGTTCCAGAGAGAAGGCCGCCTTTTTCGGAGAGAAAAATGAATGAAAAGCCTGAAATAAAAAATAATTAACCTGAAAAAAAGCAATCCATCCCGGTTTGGAGGTGCAAGGTTTGCGGCTATCTCTGCGCAAGGGATTCTCCCCCAGACACCTGCCCAATATGCGGAGTAGATTCTGATAGATTTGAGAGGTTCATGTAGAAGGGATGAAGAATAAGTGAAAAATATTAAAAAAAATTAGAAAGATAAATAAAAAATAAACAAAAAAAATTATTTTTGTTTATTCTATTTCTTTGCGACTTTCTGCTCTTTAAGAAGAATCTTTGCGAGCATAAAAACCACAAGTGCAATTATCACAAAGTTTATGAGGGCTCCGAGGAATGCCCCCCAGCTTATTACAATTGAGCCCATTTTAAACGTCGCTGTCTGCCAGGCTCCTCCTGGAATGAACGGAGTGACAACGGGCATTATGATATTAGCCACAAGCGACTGCACAAGCGCTGTTACTGCAATGCCCATGATAAATGCTATTGCCAGCGGAACAACCTTGTATTCCCTCAAGAACTCATTGAACTCTTTCAATACTCCCATCAAATACCACCCCTTTAATTTTATTAATTTAATTAATCCTGTTATGCGATTTTGTTTTAAAAACTTTGCCTTATTAAAGGTAATTAAGAATAATCTTCCTCATTTTTCAGAAAGTTTCGCTGACTTTATCAGGAAAACCCCTGAATTGCTGTGGTATGATATTTCAGAATCAGTTATTTCAATCCTCTTCCTGAAAAAAGGAGCATTGAGGACTGTTGTCTCAATTTCGCCCCCTTCTCCGGCAGGATTGATTTTATACTTGTCCTGCAGGAACTTCAGTTTCGCAATCATCTTCCTGTCAATTGTTTTTCCCAGGAATTCCCTGTCAAGGGGGAATGCAAAAACCCCTGACACCACAACCTCAAAATTATTGTCAAGAAGCTCTTCAAGGATTCCAATCTGCTCGCGCATCCAGAGCGGATTTATGCATGAAATTGAAAGAGCACTGCAGATTTTTTCTATTCTTGAAGCCTGATACACTGAGCAGATTGCCCCTGTAACTAATCCCTCTATCCCGAACCTCTCAACTGCAAGGGATACTGCATCCCGGAGGTCAGATAATTCCTTTTCCTTCTCCCCCTTTGTTTCCTTTTCAAGAAGAGGGATTCCTATTGCCTCAGCCTGCATCTTTGTTATCCCTATATTGGGAACATGAAACATGTAGCTTTCAGGATTCTCTGATTTAATGGTTATGAGGCATGCAACCTCATACTCTTTCATTGCCTTGTAAAGAGCAAGGCATGAATCCTTTCCCCCTGAAAAAAGCACGCCGACTTTCATAAAGGAGAGAGAAAGTGGATTAATATAAATAATAATACCAAATATGCAATTCATTAAATTAGCATAACTAAATTTGCCGGAGTAAATTCCAGAAAATGCTTATGAATAAGAGAAGGATTAATTGCAAAAAATTATTTTGCATCATTATTCTACCATAATTAAGCACACATTAAACCCAAATCTTTATAAATAAGTTCTAAACTCTCCCATATCACCAGTGATTGATGAGAGCATTTTTGCTCGAATGAGGTGTTTTTCTGGCAGAAAAGCCTCGCGATACTTTGCACGGTAGGTAAAAGAATAAGACAGAACAGGATAATACGGAATAAATTAAAGGAATAGACGGGAAAAAAGACATCAGGAAATTTATGAAAAATTGGGAGGATTGGTAAACATGGCCTCAGAAAATGAGCTAGTTGAAAAGGTGCTTGAAGCAATAGAAGTTGCAAAGACAACAGGAAAAATAAGAAAGGGAACAAATGAAGTCACAAAGGCAATTGAGAGAGGGCAGGCAAAGCTCGTCGCAGTTGCAAAGGACATAATCCCGGCAGAGATTGTAATGCATCTCCCACTTCTTGCAAAGGAAAAGAACATAATGTGCGTCCAGGTGCCAAGCAAGGAAGAGCTTGGAGTCGCAGCAGGGCTTGGAGTGGCAACAGCAAGCATTGCAATTGTTGAGGAAGGAGATTCAAAGAAGACAATCAGGGAAATCGCAGAGCTCTTGGGAGCAGAAAATAAGGATTCTAAAACTGAGTAAGGTGGGTTAAATGAAAAAAGAAGAAATGAACCCAGATGAGATAAAGTCCGACGAAAAGGCGGACAAGAAGAAGAAAAGGAACGAGGAAGAAACCCCGATTGTAACAGGCAAGGTAAGCTTCTCAATAGCGTTCCCTGCAACAGTCAGCGAGGTAATGGGAAGGACAGGCACAAGGGGGGAAGTAACCCAGGTAAGATGCAAGGTGCTTGAGGGCAGGGATGCAAACAAGATAATAAGGAGAAATGTGCTTGGCCCGGTAAGAGTTGGAGACGTCCTCATGCTTAGAGAGACAGAAATCGAAGCAAGAAAGCTCACACAATCAAGGAAGTAAATGGTAGAGGCTGATTAAAATGGCAAGATGCAGTTTTTGCGGTCAGAATATTAAGAAAGGGACGGGAGTCCTGTTTGTAAGGAAAACAGGCAAGATTCTCTACTTTTGCTCCACCAAATGCAGCAAGAATATGCTTAAGCTAGGAAGAAAGCCGGCTAACATAAAGTGGACAAAGGAATACAAAAAGGGAGTTAAGGAAAAAAAGAAAGTGGAGTGAAATCTCCATTTGTTTTTTATTTTAATTGGATGATTTTTAATTGGAGAATTAGCGTATCAGGGTGAAAAAATGGCTGAAGCTTCAAAGGAAAAAGTAGAGGAGAGAAACAGCTTTATAGAGCATACTCTAGTGCTTATGAAGCCAGATGCGGTTCAGAGGGGAATTGTCGGAAAGATTGTGGAAAGGTTTGAGAATGTCGGCCTGAAAATTGTCGCAATGAAGATGATAAAGGCAAACATTGACCTTGCCATGAAGCACTATCCAAAGGAAATGATGCCCATACTCGGCTCAAAAACCCTTAAGGACTGGGATGAAATGGGAATAAAGACAGAGATGACAGCAGATGAGCTCGGGAAAATGGCATGGGAAGACCTTATAAAATTCTCAACTGAAGCGCCAATTATTGCAATAGTGCTTGAGGGAGTCCATGCAGTTGAAATAGTGAGAAAGATGTGCGGAACAACCTCCCCCCACAGGGCGCCTCCGGGAACAATAAGGGGCGACTTCTCGCCAATAAGCATGGGATATGCAACAAAAAGGGGCTTCGGCGGAAGAAACCTGATACACGCATCCGGAAGCAAGGCAGAAGCAGAAAAGGAAATCTACCTCTGGTTTAATATCAACGAGATTTATGCATATAGGACAGTTTACGAAAATCAGGTACAATAAAAGAAAAAATCATTATCAGAAAAATTATTGGAAAATAAACACAGCATAGGTGAAATAATTATGACAGAAAAAATGGTTGACAAGGTCATGAGGCTTATGAAAGAGCCGGAGCATATCAGAAACATATGCACCTCAGCCCACATTGACCACGGAAAGACAACATTCTCAGACAACCTGCTCCTCGGCGCAGGAATGATTTCAGAAGATCTTGCGGGGAAGCAGTGCGTAATGGACTTCCACGAGGATGAAAAGGCAAGAGGAATCACAATTGACTCAGCAAACTGCTCAATGGTCCAGGATGACAACGGGCAGGAATACCTGATAAATCTGATTGACACTCCGGGGCACATTGATTTCGGCGGAGACGTCACAAGGGCAATGAGAGCCATTGACGGGACAATCCTCCTCTGCTGCGCTGTTGAAGGGGTAATGCCGCAGACAGAGACAGTCCTAAAGCAGGCGCTCAGGGAAAGAGTCAAACCAGTCCTGTTCATCAACAAGGTTGACAGGATGATGAAGGAATTGAAGCTCACGCCTGAGCAGATGCAGGAAAGGTTCACTAAGATAATAACTAATGTGAACTACCTGATAAAGAACCTTGCCGAAAAGGAATTCGGGGACAAGTGGCAGGTTAATGTCAATGACGGAAGCGTTGCATTCGGAAGCGCATTCCACAAATGGGCATTGTCTGTTCCTTACATGAAAGCAAACAACATCTCATTCAAAGACATAATAGAGGCATATGAAACAGCAGACCCGGCTAAAATTGAAGAGCTTGCAAAGAAGGCTCCTCTCCACAGGGTAGTCCTTGAGATGTCAATCAAGCACCACCCCACGCCCATAGAAGCCCAGAAATACAGGATTCCGAAAATATGGCACGGCGATCCTGAATCCCAGGTTGGAAAGGATTTAGTTAACTGCAACAAGGATGGACAGGTTGCATTTGTAGTCACAAAAATCGTAATGGACAAGGCTTTTCTCAGGAACAGTGAGAACCGGAGCAGAACTTTACATGAACGGCGGAAAAATGAGAGTCAGAGTCCAGCAGGTTTCAATCTACAACGGCCCAAAGAGGGAGATAATTGAGGAAGCCCCTCCGGGAAACATCGTAGGAATCGTCGGGCTGAAGAACGCATTTGCAGGAGAAACAGTCTCAACAGAGCCCATGGAGCCGTTTGAGTCAATAAAGCACATATTTGAGCCAGTTGTCACAAAGGCAATAGAGGCAAAGAGGCCTTCTGACCTTCCAAAGCTCATTGAGGTTTTGAGGCAGGTGAACAAGGAGGATCCTGGAATCCAGATTAAAATCAATGAGGAAACAGGAGAGCACCTGATAAGCGGAATGGGAGAGCTTCACCTTGAGATCATAGAAAACAGAATAAGGACAGAGAAGGGAGTTGACATCATTACAAGCAACCCAATTGTCGTCTACAGGGAAACAATCACAAAGAAATCACCCGAGGTTGAGGGAAAATCCCCAAACAAGCACAACAAGTTCTACTTTGTCGTAGAGCCTCTTGAGGACAATATCTTCAAGGAAATAAAAGAGGGAATGCTTCCTGAGATGAGGATAAAGAAGGACGAGGTTTGGAGAAAGCTTGAAGAACTTGGAATGGACACCAAAACCGGAAGAAAAGTTAAGGATATTTACAACGGCAACATGCTTATTGATATGACCAGGGGAATTGTCCACATAGGAGATGTTATGGAATTAATCATGGACTCATTTGAAGATGTCATGAGCGCAGGCCCGCTCTCAAGAGAGCCCTGCATGAAACTTAAAGTAATGCTCATGGACACAAAGCTCCACGAAGATGCAATTCACAGAGGACCTGCGCAGGTCTACCCTGCTGTAAGAGACGGAATCAGAGGGGCAATCCTCCTCTCAAGACCGCTCATATTCGAGCCTGTCCAGACAATGCAGTTTGAGGCGCCAGAGGAATACATGGGAGATCTCTCAAAGCTTGTCGGAAACAAAAGGGGGCAGATGCTTGATGTCCAGCAGGAGGGAATGCTTGTCCAGATAAAGGCAAAGATGCCTGTTGCAGAGATGATAGGGCTCAGCAATGACATAAGGTCCGCAACAGAGGGAAGAGGAACCCAGTTTGTGGTTGACCAGGCATTCGAAAAAGTCCCTGAAGAGATGCAGGAAAAAGTGGTAAACACAATCAGAAACAGGAAGGGGCTCAAGGTTGACGCAGAAACAGGAGTTGCTGTCCAGGCCTAAATGATTTTAGCGGCTTTTTTTGCCGCAAAGGATTAAACGCATTATCCTGTGAGCGAAGGGAAAACTTTATAAATAAAAACAAAAAACTCATAGGAGAGAAAGCTTAAAAACGCATCAGGCGCTTTTGGCTTGAAAAAGAAGATAAAAAAATAACCAAAAAAAGTTTGTGGAGGAATTAAAATGCCAAAGACAAGGGAACATATTAACCTGGTTTTCATCGGACATGTAGACCACGGAAAATCAACAACTGTAGGAAGGCTTCTCTTCGACGCAGGAGTCGTAGACGAACAGACAATGAAGAAGCTCAAGGACAAAGCAAAAGAGCTTGGAAAAGCCGGCTTTGAGTTTGCATTTGTCATGGATACTCTTAAGGAAGAGCAGGAAAGAGGAGTCACAATTGACCTTTCCCACAAGAAGTTCGAGACAGAAAAGTATTATTTCACAATAATTGATGCTCCCGGACACAGGGATTTCATCAAGAACATGATTACCGGAGCATCACAGGCTGACGCTGCTGTGCTTATTGTTTCAGCAAACACAGGAGACGGAGTCCAGGCTCAGACAGAGGAGCACGTATTCCTCTCAAGAACACTTGGCGTTGAGCAGCTCATTGTTGGAATCAACAAGATGGACATGGCCAAGTACGAAGAGAAGAGATACAACGAAGTTAAAGAGCAGGTTTCAAAGCTCCTTAAGAGCGTAGGCTACAATCCGGACAAGATAACTTTCATTGCAATGGCTTCATTCCCAGGCGACAACATTTTCAAGAAGTCCACAAACATGCCATGGTATAAGGGACCAACACTTATTGAAGCAATGAACAGCCTCTTGCCACCAAAGAAGCCAACAGACCTTCCACTCAGGCTTCCAATCCAGGATGTGTACAACATCACCGGAATCGGAGTTGTCCCAGTTGGAAAGGTTGAAACCGGAATCATGAAAGTAAATGACAAGGTAATAATTGTTCCGGCAAGAGAAGGAAAGGGAGTCAGCGGAGAAGTCAAGAGCATAGAGATGCACCACGAACAGCTCCAGCAGGCTGAGCCGGGAGACAATGTCGGTTTCAACATAAGGGGAATCGGAAAGACAGACATAACAAGGGGAGATGTCCTCGGGCACACAACAAACGTGCCAAGCGTTGCAACAGAGTTCACAGCCCAGATTGTTGTCCTGAACCACCCAACCGTCATAACAGTGGGATACACACCTGTCTTCCACATTCACACAGCGCAGGTTGCATGACAGATAATCGAGATAATAAAGCAGATTAACCCGGTATCAGGCGAAACAGTGAAAGAGCATCCGGACTTCATCAAGAAGGGAGATGCTGCAATCATCAGAGTCAAGCCTGCAACACCGCTTGTAATTGAGAAGAACAAGGAAATCCCGCACATGGCAAGATTTGCTATAAGGGACTCAGGCACAACTGTAGCAGCAGGAATGTGCATTGACATGGTGAAAAAGGTGTTATAAGAATTTTTATGATTTTTTTCCTCTATAATAGAGCCCATGGCGAACTGCACTCACCATGGAGACACTTTATTTTAAAGATGCGGGAGTGAATTCAATATGCAAAAAGCAAGAATCAAATTAGCAAGCACTGATATTGACAAAATCAACCAGACATGCGAATACATCAAAAGCATAGTTGAAAAGACCGGAGTCGATATGAAAGGCCCGATCCCGCTCCCGACGCAAAAGCTCAAGATAACCACAAGGAAGGCGCCATGCGGAAACGGAACCGCAACATGGGAAAGGTATGAGATGAGGGTGCACAAGAGATTAATTGACCTTGCGGTTGACGAAAGGGCGTTAAGGCTTGTCATGAGGGTCCCAATCCCAGAGGGGCTCAACATTGAGATAGAGATAATTGATGACTAAACCTCATCAAAATCATTCTTTTTTTAAAAATAAAACAGCGGAAGAAAGGATAAGTAAAATCATCCGAAAAATTCTATTTTAGTTTAACGGCGATTTACTGATTACGAAACTTTAATAATACAAATCAAATATATTAAAAATGTGGAATCCTTTGATGTAATAATTATTGGGGCAGGTCCTGCTGGATTAAAATGTGCTGAAACTTTAGGAAACAGCAGATTTAGAGTTTTACTTCTTGAAAAAAACAAAGAAATCGGTTATAAAGTTTGTGCAGGAGGATTGACTGGAAAAGACATTGAATGCCTGAATTTACCTAGGAATTTAATTGATTTTCAGTACAATAAAATAAAATTACACATTAATAACGCATCTTCAACAGTCAAATACAAGAATAATTTTGTTTATACAATTGACAGGAAAAATCTCGGTCAATGGCAGCTTAAAAAATTAAAGCGATTTAGAAATATTGAAGTTCGAACAAACTCAAGAGTTTCAAAAATTGAAAAAAATTTCATCATTGCTAATGACAAAAAAATATCATACAAATTATTAGTTGGCGCAGATGGTTCAATGTCTCTTGTAAAAAAATATTTGGGAATTAAATCCGAGGATATTGATATTGCAATTCAGTATGTTATAGCGACTAGAAAATACAAAGAATTTGAAGTTTTTTTTGAATCCAAATTATTTTTTGCCTGGTATGCCTGGATATTTCCTCATAAAAATTATGTATCTGTTGGATGCGGATGTAATCCAAAAATACTCTCATCAAAAGAATTGAAAAGTAATTTTAAAAATTGGTTAAAAAAGAACAAAATTGATATTTCAAAAGGAAAATACGAAGCATTCCTGCTTAATTATGATTATCAGGGACACCGGTTTAAAAATGTATTTTTAGCTGGGGATGCAGCGGGATTCGTTTCTGGATTGACTGGCGAGGGGATATACCCGGCTTTAATATCTGGAGAGGAAATTGGAAAAATTATCCTTAATCCTGATTACAAATCAAACAAAATAGCGGATTTACTGAAAATCAAGAAGAGGCATAATCAACTAATGAATTTCTTAATTAAATGCGGTAAATTCAGGACAATGGTATTTTTTGCAGGAATGTTATTATTAAAAATTCCGTGTTTTAAGAAGAAAGCAATAAATTTGTTAGCCTAAACGATGTGCCAATTTATGCCATTCTTTTAGTCAGTAAGCTCCATTGTTCACCTTGCATGCTCACTGCATAACGACGCCGCTTAAAAAACTGCTGCTTTCTTATTCAGCAACTGGTTCCTCACAGCCCTTGTTCCCGAGGTTCTTGTTGGTGCATATGTTATTTACGCACAGGCAGTCGGCTTTGCTGTATGCTGCACTGCAGTCAAACATCATTGTGCATGCGTCAGGCGCGTTGAACTTGTTGGAATACGCAGTGTTTATGCATTCTTTAGGATGGCATCCTGGCTTAGGGGTGCAGTCAGAGTCTGTTAAGCATGAATAGATCCCGCTGAAGCATTCTCCTCTAAGATAAGCCCATTCCTCGCATACAGTGTTGTCTGCAAGAGTGCACATTCCTGTCTGGGAGCCGTCTTCTGCAGTCACAATATTCAGCTTTCCGCCTTTGCTGATGCAGTAGGAAGATGCCGGGTTTGCAATCTGAACAGTTTCATTCACAGTGCAGTTTTCCTCCCATGTCCTAAGGCATTTGCCTTTTTCCTCGCACCAGGAATAGCCTGCTGCAATGAGGCAGCCGTGCGAATCTTTTTCTCCCCCGATTAGTTTTGGCGAGCATCCTATAGAAAGCAGTGCAGCGATTATTGCTGAAGCAATAAGGTATTTTGAAATTTTTTCCATTTTGAATTCCTCCGAATTGCAAAAAGAAAAACAACGGGCATATTTAAATCCTTTTTAAGGTTCAAGTGGAATTGAAGTTAAGAATTTTTCATCACCTTTGAATAAAAAAATGGGGTAAAAAATTTCCTCTTGTAGATTGCATCTATTGCTCCGGGAATTATGGAAAAGCTTGCGGGGCTCTTTCCAAAATATTCCCCCTCTGCCTGGAAGGGAATGCCCTCTTTAAGGATATTAACCCCTGTTATCTTCTGCCTGGAATCAAAGTATTCAACCCAGGGGGACAGGAAAGGAAGATATGGATGAAGCCCGGCAATTATTATCGGAAAAAGAATCAGGCGTCCTATTGATGATGCGTCCTTCATGAGTGTTATGTCAAAAAATCCGTCCCTGTTTGATGCCCTGGGAGCAATCTTTATTATCCTTCCGGTTGTCTTTCCAAGCGCAATGTTCATTGAGGTAATCCTTGTCTCAAACTCTTTTTTTCCGTAATCAGAAATAATTTCAACCATTGATTTTTGGGATGGAACCTTTAACAGGTGCTGGAACGCAAGCGATTGGTAGTCAAATTTCTCATTTTTCAATTCCTTCTCAAGCGC
>JAPLZQ010000034.1 GCA_026394965.1 Candidatus Woesearchaeota archaeon | reverse complement strand
CTTGCCTCAATCACAATCTTCTTGTCCCCTGATTCAGTTATTTTCTCAACAATGAAACCCTGTTCGTTAAGGCGCATTTTAACTGCAAGCTTATCATCCTTGCTCATATTGGGAAGCCCTACAACAAATATCGCCTGCCCGCAGGGAATCAAGGACTCAAAAACCTCTTTTTTATACCTGCTCAATGAGCCGTAGCACACAATCTTGGAAGGATTCTCTTCATTCCCTTCTTCAAGCCCATCAGGCAGTTTTAAAGTTCCGTCTATGAACCTAACTTTCTCAGTATAAGGAATATTATTGACTATTGATAAAAGAAAAGCATCAGGCCTTCCCCTGTGATTTTCCAAAAGCTCTCTTACAATATCAGATGAGCCTTTTTTTGAAGAAAGCAATGCGCAATTCTTTACTGTAAATGATTTTAAGTCATTTTCATAGGAGTCAACTGTCTCATTCATGAGGTTGTAATGCCTTACTGCGCGCTCAACTTTCGCGGATAATTCATCAAGGTCATCTCCCTTTGTCTGATAGGCAAAGAAAAGAAACTTGTCGCGCAGAATTGACTCGCTGAACTCATCAGGAAACGCAGTGTTGAATATGACTGGAATATTCCTGTCAACTTCATTTTTGATGTCAAGGCTTGCCTCAAGCCCGTTTTTTCCAGGCATCTTAATATCCATGATAACTGCCTTTGTCTTTTCGCCTGCCTTTTTTCTCTTCTTAAGAAGCTCAACTGCCTCGTCTCCTGAAGATGCTGTAAGAACCTCATAATCAGAAATGCTTGTAAAGAAATCAGAAAGCGCATCTCTCTGGGATGCCTCATCATCCACAACAAGAATAGTGTCAAGCGACATTTAGGCACCGCCCCTTGCAAGAGTGTCAACTGCTGAAATCAGTGCCTCAAGGTCTTCTATTTTTCCTTTCCGGACATAAAGCCCAAGCTCGCTGCACTCCTTTGCTTTCTGGTATTCTCCTGGAAAAGCGCTGTAAAATACTGCCTTGAAGCTATTGTCTTTCATTTTCAGCTTCCTGTAAAGCTCAATCCCGTCCATCTCAGGCATTTTTACATCCATAATAAGAACCTTGTAAGAAGCATTCCCTACCTTGCTTATTGCTTCATCTGCTGAATTTGCAGTGTCCACAATATAATCAGCGCTGAAAAGCTCTTTTAAGCTGTCGAGATTTGCAGGGCTGTCATCTATGATTAAGATTTTATCTTGCATCGCTCTTCACCTCAACAGATTTATTTTCTCCAACTGGAAGATAAAGCGTGAAAATCGTGTTTCCAGGCTCGCTTTCAAAAAGCAAATCACCATCATAAAGCTTGGCAATCCTTCTTGAAGTGGGAAGCCCCAATCCCGCGCCCTTCTTGTCCGGACGTGTTGTGAAAAAAGGCATGAAAACCTTGTCCTTTATTGCATCTTCAATCCCGCATCCTGAATCAGAAACACTTATCCTGACTGAGTTTCCATGATTGTACCTGCTGTCGCCATCTTTCAGATATTCTACAGCAAGCGAAATCTCTTTCTTTCCTGATTTTTCAACAGCGTATTCTGAGTTGATTATCAAGTTTTCAATCACTTCTCTTACCTGAGTCGGGTTTGAGTAAATTATCCCATCATAATTGGGTGAATTGGAAAATGAGATTCCTTTTTCATTAAACTGATCCTTATGAGAATCAATGATTTCCTCTAAAAGCGAACATATCTTTATTTCCTCAAATGCCTTTTCGCTCTCAATCTTACCGTATTCCATAATCATGCCTGTGACATCAAGAGCATACTCATCCTGATTCTTGATTTTAAGAACATCTTCTTTTATTCCTGTTTTTATTCCCCTTAATTCTGATCTTAATTCTTCTGGAAGATCTAATTTTTCCAATTGGTCTAATTTATCTATAAGCCCGATTCTTTTGCTTGAGCCAAGAAGGAGCGCGCAATAGATGCTTATCGGGGAGAGCGCATTCCTTATCTCATGCGCAAATCCGCCGGCCATGCTCTGCTCAGTAATCATCTTTTCTTGCTCAACAATGGTGGCCTGCGCATCTTTTAATTCCGTTAACGTGGTTTCTAATTTGTTGTTGGTTGTCTTAAGCTCGTAAACCATTGCAGCGTTCATAATAGGGATCTGCGCAAGCTTTACCATTCTCATAACAGAATCCATTTTTTCCTGAGACGGCGGCTCGTTAAGTGGAATATCTAAAGGAGAATCAATGCACATTAATCCAATCATTTCTCTGCCTTCTGCAATTTTTCTAGTAATTGGAATGTATATCTGATAAAAAAATTCTGAGAATCCTCCGCGTGGATAATCTTCAGGATTGCATTCTTTTTCATAAAGTTCTCTGTTTCGTTGAAAGAATTCTTCTTTCATTCTTTCATTGATTTCTAATTCTTTCATTGCGTTTTCGTTATCATAAAGAATAAGCGGTTCAAAATCAAATTGAGGATTAAATAAAGAGAATGGTAAACCCCTTAATTTAGGAGAAGTTATATTAAAAACATTAGATTGGGCATAATAACTTTCTTCATATCCAACTCCAGTAATCCAATGAAGCCGCATATCTGTTTTTTTTCTTGGGTCAGTTCCTATTTCGCTTATTTTTGGGATTGAGCCATCAAGGTTTTTAAAAATTAAAAATTCAGCGCAATTGAAGTTAAGAGTGTCTTTGACAGAAGTCAGAACAAGATTTATTGTGCTCTCAAGATATTTTGGATCATTTATGTCTGTTTCCAGCATTGTTTCATTTAACTTAATGCTGAGTTCTTCTATTTTTGACTCAAGAGTGCGCTTTTCTTCCATAGAAAAAGATAAATAAAACTACTATATAAACGTTACTATTAAGTAGTAAAAAAATAAATTAATTTGTTATTAACTTTGCTCTCGTGTCCTTTACTTCCTCGAGGTCCTCGAATCTGATTACTTTGCCGCACTTGGGGCACTTGAATCTTTTTGGTTTCTTTGCTGCCATAGCATATTACCTCCTTTTTTCTTTGAGAATAGTTCTTGCTTATGCTCTAAATATCACATACTATTTAAATATATCGGTATAGCAAAAGGTATATTAGATTAGAAAAGAGGTTTAAACTCATTTGGCTTTTATTATTTCAACTCTTTTTTCCTTGATGTTCGGCATTATCACAATCTTTGCATCCTTGCTGTCAAATGAGAAGAATTCTGCAACATCTTTTGGAAACACTACGCCCCAGCTGTGCCCTATCTTTATCGGGCGCTTGCGATACTCCTCTTTAAGGCGCTTTGATTCGAGAATATTGACAGCTGACATTGCCATCTCCTCTGTGAACACCCTTTTTTTGCACTTGGGGCATACATAGGCATATGTCTCAATGCCGTTGAACATTATTTCCTTCTTTTTCATTTCTGAACCGCAGACGCATTTCATTCTCTTCCTTCCTCAATGATTACTGTTTTTATCCAGATACATGATTTTCTTTCATTTACTACAACATAAAATGTCAGGTTGTCGCTGAAGTAAAGGCACTTTATGGTATTCTCCTTTGATTTATGCCTGCTGGCAATCCTTCCTTTCCTTGCCGCCTCAAAAACACGCGATAAAGTTTCAGGATAGCCAAGATTGAATTTCAAGCCGCGCTCCATAGCGCGCTTGACAGCATGGATTTCTATTATGATTTCTTTCAAGGCAAGCACCGTTTATATATAAAACTTTTGGTATAACTATTTATTATACTTAATCAGTTAATAATAAGGATATTCAGTTTAATAAATTCTTTACAATCTTTTCCGCTGTTTCTCCGGAAAAATAGAAATAATTTATTTTTTTTCTTGGTTCTTCTGATATTCTGATAATTTGCAGCCGCAGATATAGCGCAGGTAAAACATGTTCTTCATTTCTCCCTCTTCCGTGTCAAAATAGTCTTCAGTTCTCTCAAACTGCATTAGCTTATTGCACTCTTTCGGATTCTCATTCATTGGACAGGGGCAGGAGCTGCACAAAAGCGAATCCAGGGTTTCGCTTTTCATTCCCATCAGCTCTTTTGTTGTATCTTCCTGCATTTCTGTCATTAACCCCTGGTATAATTCAGTTATACTTTTTTTCATTTTTATTCACTCTTCAAGTTAATACTCTATAAAATTAAAATTTCTCCGGAAAAATAAAAATTACTTTTTCTTGTAAATCTTTTCGTAGGCAAGGTTTACGCAGTCCTCGACTGTTTTCAATTTTTCAATTTCAGAGTCAGCGATTTCTATCCCAAGGGTGTCCTCTGCGCCCATGATTATGTCAATGAGACTCAATGAGTCAGCCCCAAAATCCTTGACAAGAAGCTTTTCAGGG
>JAPLZQ010000033.1 GCA_026394965.1 Candidatus Woesearchaeota archaeon | reverse complement strand
ATCCCCCTTGTTTATGAGCTGGACAGGAAATTAAATCCCATAAGGCATTATTACATAGGCAACCCTGAAGAAATCAGGAAGGCAATTGAAAAAGTGGAAAAGCAGGGAAAGGCAAAATAATCACTATCATAAAGTAGTATTCTAAGAAAAGTTTTATAAACCCGATTTGATTTCTGTCTCATAAGCGGGGTGGCAACATGGGGCTTGAAGACGAAATCAAAAAGATGGACAAGGAACTGAGAGAAAAAATATTCAAGATGAAAGACAAGCATTTTGAGCCGAAAACATTCCCAAAATACAAGCCCGACTACCAAAAATGGGCTCTTGACATTTATGAAAGAAAAGGGCAGCAAAAGCCGAAGAAATTCTGGAAGATTACTGAAGATGAGTTCAGAGGGATGTATGTCAGGATAAATGTCTGGAGGGAAAAATACTCCTGGTTCTACACAGAATTCCTGGTGAATTACGAGAACCTTACAAACCAGAATGAGAATGACACTGATATAGAGAAGAGAATAAGGATTAAGTCGCTTCCATTAAAGGAATTAAGGGCAAGATACGAGTCAATAACAGGAGTCTACAAAAAAGCAGAGCCAAAAGCAGAGCAGAAAGAAGAATCAAGGGAATCAGGCGCTGGATCAGGGCTTGAGCGGGCGTCAGATGACAATTCGCCTGAAATTTCCGAGGATTACTGAAGAGAAGAGCAGGCAGTTTTCTTTTTTCTGTATTATTTTCTTATTTTCTCTTCTTTTTTCGCTTTCTCAATTTTATTCAATTATTTAATTCTATAAACCCTGATTTAATTCAGCTGAATTCTAAAGATATTTATACCAGAATAAATTTAAGGGAAAAGATGGAAAAGAGCGACAGCAAAGAGGGAATTCTCGGGTATTTGAATCAAGGTGAGCTTGAGGGCATAATAAGGAAATCCCGCTCAGTGAAAAGGGCTGTCTCAAAGGGAGTCCCTGAAGAAGAGGCAGTTAAGATTGTGTTTGACGCCGAGAAAAAAGTGGAAAACGGGGAATGGATTGAGCTTTACAAGCACTCAACATACGGAAGCAATCCGGAATATCCGCAGTCAGTTTCAACAGTAAGATACTGGGGCTCCCCTGAAGCCATAATTGAAAGCCCAAATCACATTCCAAAAACAATAAAGCGGATAAACGAGATTTTCCGCAAGCAAAAGAAAAATGAGCATATAAAAAGCGAGAACTGCATAAAGACAAACGACAGGTTTGTGATAAAAAGAACAGGAGAACTCGTAACATTTGATGAAATACAGAAAATGCTCCCTCAAAACAGGCTTAGGAAAAGCGACCTTGCCTACAGGATTGGGCACAACATGATGGAAGCGCTTTTAGCGAGAGGAACGATTGGAATCACGCATGAACTTGACTCAGGCGCAGGAACAAGAGAAAACAAGTACAACAAGAAAAGCATACTTTTCGGCGCAGGCGAAGACACATTAAACCGCGAGAAGATAAAGGACATCTACAAAAGGTATTCCGGAATTACACTTACCGAAGAAGAGGCAGATTTGAAGGTGAAATGCTATGACAGCGGGCACTTTGAAATCCCCATGATGAAATACTCAGCAAGGGAAAAGATAAAGGAGCTCTTCCAGGAATACAAGAAAATCAGCCTTACAGATGATGAAGCAGACAAGCTTCTCAGGGAATATGTTCCTGAATCTCAGATAGAGAAGATAATGAACGGAATAAGCACAAATGGGCAGAACGGATTAAGGAAGATGCACGCCCATTGGGAGATAAAGAAAATGTACCAGGCAAAAGCAGATGATGAAAAGGAAAAAACAGGGAAGGAAAAAGGAATAGAAGGATTAATATGCGCATTTTTTGTTGTAGCAACCCTTTACAGTTTAAGCACAATAAGCCCTTACAGCCCAACAGGATTTGCAGTATTGGGAACAGAGATACCGACAAGAACAGCTGCATTTGCACTGCTGCTCATTGCCGGATTCGTGTTCTTCTCAATAAGCGCAAGAGTGAAAAGCAGGGAAAAAAGCGCAACAGATTGAATATGCGTGAAGAGCATTGGCAAAAATTTTTTATTAAAAAAAATGATAAATCAGGATTATAGAATATTAAATTAAAGATTATTAAATTTTTAAAGCGCCTTTATGTGCCTGTAGAAAACCATTGCAGAGTTGTATTCCTTCTTAATATCATCATATTTCATATTGCCAATCCTCACAAGGCGCTCTTCCCTTGTCTCATCAGGGTGAAGGCACCCCATAATGCTGTAATACCCTGAAAGAAATGTCTCATAACGCCTTCTCTTCTTGTTCTCGTAGAAATTTATCCCGAAATACATGCCGTTAAGCTGCCTCTTGTCCTTTTTCCAGAAATTCTTCGGAAGCTCCTTGCCCCTGTTCCTATGCCATCTCACAAGCCAGTCCTGAACATCCTCTTTTGTCCTGGGATACATTACCGGAGCAAAACTCTCTCTAGGACAGTTTGCCATGTAATCATTTGTATAATCATACAATTCCTGAATGTAATATTCAAGGTTTGGCATAAACCCTGAAAAACAGGGGAAGTATTTAAAACTTTCTATTTGTAACTATTGATTAGGGACGATTATTCTTATGAAAGTTTTATATATGAATTGCGCAGAAGAAAAGCAGATGAACACGCTCATAACAGCAATAATACTAAGCATCCTTCCAATTTCTGAACTGAGGGGCGGAATCCCTGCTGCAATATGCGGGGGAATCCCGTATATCTACGCATTCCTGATATGCACTGCATTTAACATAGCAATAATTTTTCCTACTTTCTTTTTCCTTGACTACATCAACAAACACCTTCTTAAGATAAAGCTGTATAGGAGATTCTTTGAGCACCAGGTTAAAAAAGCTCAGGAAAGGGTGAAAAGCTCAATTGACAGATACGGCTATCCCGGGCTTTCAGTGTTTGTCGGAATCCCCCTGCCCTTCACAGGAGCATACACTGGAACACTTGCAGCATGGGTGCTTGGGATGGACAGGAAAAAGGCAGTCCTTGCAATAGCATTGGGAGTTGTCATGGCAGGAATCATTGTCACAGCAGTAAGCGTTCTCGGGATAAGCTCATTAAGGATATTTGTGAATATGTGCGCATTCCCTTCGTAGGATGGTTCCTTGACAAGTTTGAGAGAAAGGAGCAGATGAAAAAGCTGCCTGGAAAGGGCGCACTGTCGCTGTTTTTCGGAGTGCTTCTCACAATAAAGCTTTTCCCTGAAAATATCGCCTATGCCTCAATAATGATACTTGCAATAGGAGACCCTGTGTCGCATTTTGTAGGAAAAATCTTCGGAAGGATAAAGACGCCGTGGAACAGGATAAAGATGATTGAGGGCAATCTCGCAGGCGCAGTTGTTTCAGGGATTGCTGCATCGGCGCTTGTCAATCCGCTTTTTGCCTTCATAGCATCCTTTTCAGCGCTCCTTGTGGAAACCATTGAGATAAAGATGAATGAGAAGATAATAGATGACAATATAATACTGCCCTTAACAGCAGGAACAGCAATGCTTCTCCTTGAAACATATGCTTCTGCATTCATTTAAACAAGATACACTATGTCGTTGTAAACAACAACCTTCGCAGAATTCTTGCCCTTGTATTTTGAAGAGACAAACGGATTTTTAAGATTCTCAGGAACAACTGCCTGAAAAGTTTCAGGATGAAGCAATAGGATGTTGGGGCGCTCCTGTATAATCTCAGCATTGCCCTTGGTAAGAACTTGAATCCTGCAGTCCTTTGGCTTGAAGGAAATCTTCTTCCCTGTCTTAAGGTCCTCTGCAACCACCCCTTTTGAGAATTCAAGAACGCGCACAAGAGTTTCCTTTCCGCTCTCTTCAGTCAGCGCAATTATGCTACCGGGAGCGTATTCAGGAACCCTCAAAAAGGAAGATACCCTGAACAAGTCCTTTCCGTTCCTGTCCTTTGAGAAAAGGCGCTCATTTATCTTAAGTTCGCACCCAAACCTTGCTGCAATCTGCCTTGCAAGATTAATAGAAGATGAATTTGAGGTTATGTAAAAGTCAGTCCCATTAGAAGTATCATCCTCTTTTGTTATGAAAACTCCCTTTTCATTCTGAGCCAGAATTTCCCCTTTAATATATTCACTTATTTCCTCAAAAATCCTTTTGGATTCGTCACTTTTCCCTTTCCTAAGCTGGATTATCCCCTCAAAATACTGGCTCTTCTGCTTGGCGCAGATTTTGCATCTCTTAAACCTTATTTCCATGGGAAAAGAGTAATCCTCGCTGAATCTTATCTTCTGGTTTTCCCTTGCAGAAGCCCTAACTTTCACATTAAGGGTGCCTAAAACCTTAGTGCCTTCTGCCCCGCTGTGCTCAGGAAGGACAATCCCATGCTCAAACCTTAAATCAGAAAAACCATCTCCTGCTTTCACATGCTTTACAAGGAAATTTGAGATGAAAGAGTCAAGGTCAGGAAAGGCTGCCTTGTCTGAAATGAGGATTTTGCCGCAGGAAGCGCACTTTTCCATTGAAATATCCTTAAAGCCCGCAACAATCGGGTTGTTCTTAAGATAGCACTGCCTGCACAAGCGCTCAATCTCAGCCTTTTTCCCGCAGGATATGCATAAATCCCCTTGCTCTTCCATGAAAAGGGCTATTGAACGCTTCAATATAAATCTTTATCGAAAAATGCCGTTTTTAGAATACAAATCGCAAGTTTTAAATATCTGTTAATAAATTTTTAAACTACACGTTTATGATTGCAAAAGGAGGCTAAAAAAATGGCAAATTTTTTCTCAAAAGTCGGCTCAAAGATAAAAAAGAGCTTCAGCCGCGGAGATGAAGAGCTCTTTGAAGAATCTGACAAGGATTTTGTGGAGCTTGAAACAGCAGGCGCATCAGGCGAAGTCAAGGTAATGGTAAGGCCCTATGTCCTCAGTGATTTTGCAGACATAAAAGAAATCCTGGACGCATTGAGGGAAGGGAACACAATCGCGATGATAAACATAAAGCCCTTAAAAGAGAAGGACATGATTGAACTGAAAAGGGCAATCAACAAGCTCAAGAAGACATGCGACGCGCTTGAAGGGGATGTTGCAGGATTCGGCGATGATTACATTGTTGCAACCCCGAAGTTCGCGCAGATTTTCAGGACAAAAAGCACGCCTGACATCGCAGCCGAAGCGGGAGATTCTGAAGAGTAAAAAAAATTTATTTAATAATTATTTTTTCTATAATTTTTTTCACTGGTTCTGTATTACGAATGCATTTCACAACACGCAGATAACACTTTACACTATTAACTAATTAACAGCAAAAATCCCCGACGGAAACAAAAAAAGCATTTCTTCTGTTTAATTGTCACTCTACGTGATATACAAACGGTTTGTCACATCAAAGTTAAACTAAATGAATTACAAATTCTGTATCGGTAAAAATTTCGTATTCAAATGGTGACATAAGGGAGTTGTCTACCGGGTGTGAAGAATGGCTTTTTCGGTAATGGATTCTCTATTTTCCACGTCGCAAATTCTTATAAATGAGGTTATTCTTAGAAGTGCATATCAATCATTTGCTATACAGGAATGATAAATAAATCCACATGATTATGAGTTGGGGGTGCGGAAGATTAACTACGGCAAAAAAGCGGGGATTGTTACAATAGATTCTCAATCGTATCTTCCGGCGTTGATTTAATGATATAAATTTTCACAGATAATTAAAACATCATGCTAACACTGGCGAAAGCCTGTGTGCGGTCAGGCGAGGGGTTGCGGTGAGTAACTGACATCAGGGCTAAGCCCACATGGCAACTCCAAGGAAGCTGTCCGGGCGTCTGAAAGGATGCCGAAAGGAAAAAGCGGGAATGCAAAGCGTTCCTGCTTTAGATGAAAACAACGGAGGTTAAGAAAATGGACAAAAAATTTTTTGGACTTGTAATGGCTGCCATGCTTGTCCTGATGATTGTGCCAGTTAAGGCGAACTCAATCGGCACAGGAATCACAATAGGAATGGAGACTGAACAGTTCAAGCCATTAATATGGATGTGCGGGAGCAGAGTTCTCTTCGACGACAACCTTGAACCAGCAGATCTGAATATGCAACAGAGAATAACAAACTATGCCTTCACAGGCGAGCAGATACACTGGGATGTTCTCGTAATGGACAAAAACGGAATTGAGAAAGTCAAGGACGTTTATGTCGCAGTAGGAGAGCAGGGCTCAGAGGACTTCATTGAAGCCAACTGCGCAAGAGATGAATTAGCAACAAGCGTAAGAGATTGCAATGCAAGGATTGGAGAGGAAGAATTAGAAGAATTTGATCCTCTTACAATGGGAGCATACCATTGCGTCTTCACAGTTGAGCCAACAATGCACGGAGAATTCTGGGTTCACGCAACAGTTGTTGATTTGGACGACCAGGCTACAACAGTTGACGAAGATGAATACTGGTTCTTCAACCCAGCGATTAACCTGAAAATAACAGGCGAACTCAACTTTGGAGTTGTCAGGCCAGGAACAATGTCTTATTCGCCAACACTTCTTGTTGGAAACGATGCAGAGCTACTCTCAGGAGTCCTCCTTGATATGTTCATATCAGGAACAGACTTCTACGACCCAGCACACTCTGGAGCAAAGTGCCCAACAACAAACCAGCTTGAATTACAGGGTGATAAGGATGATGGGATCTACAACTTCGCTTACTATGCAGTAAATGGAGCTTACTCAACAGTATCAAGCGATGAGAACTATGTTCCAATACAATACGGCGACAGCTTTGTTGAGTTTCCAGGCACTATGGCTGGAAAAGAGATTATTGTATCTGGAAATCAGTACGGAGGATATTACCTTGGAAACGTCCTCACACCAGGATCTGAAATGTCATTGACATTCAGGCTTGCACTGCCAGAACCATGCAACGGCGACTTCACAGACGGAAACATCTTCTTCTGGGGAGAAGCTATATAAGAGTGTTGTAAAAATTTATTTTTTTTCTTTTTTTTAATTTTTTAACAATTTTTCAAATATTTTTCAAACAAGGATTTTAAGGATTCACGCTCATAAATTCACAAAATTATTTATCAAAAAAAAGGGGAAAAATCAGAAGCGAAATAAAAAAAGAGGGGATTTTGAATTCTGTTGTAAAAAAAAGTAGGGACATCTCCCAATGCTGTTTTTTGGAAAAGTTAATAAAACAATACTTCCTTAATATTTATCTGTTAAGTGTTGAGGGTGGAACAGGTTGATTTGATTTTTTCCTGAAAATATTATAATTTAAAAAAAAGAAGGTGGTTTTTAGGTGAAAAAAGGGGTTGATTTCTTTTCAGCCAGATTGATTTCTGCAGTTCTTTTTCATCAGAAGCCGCAATAAAAAACAAGGAGGCTTTAGAAAAATGGAAAAAAGGATTTTAGTGCTTTTTATTGCAGCAATGCTTATGCTGCTGCCTGTAAAAGCCAATTCAATCGGGACAGGAATAGGAATAGGGATGGAAACAGAGCAGTTCAAGCCGTTAATATGGATGTGCGGCGAAAGGTTTCTTTATGATGACAATATAGAAGGCGGAAGGAACGGGTGCGACCAGAGCTGCCAGGTAGGGTGCCAACAGTTCAACAACTGCCTTGATGAAAGGACAAAAAACTACGCATTCACCGGAGAGCAGATTCAGTGGACAGTCCTAGTTATGGACAAGAACGGAATTGAGAAAATCAAGGATGTCTATGTCGCAGTCGGCGAGCAGGGAAGCCCTGATTTCATAGAGGCAAACTGCGAAAAGGCGGGCGGAGAAAGAGGAATAGACCCATTCTGCAACGCAAGGATACTTGAGGAAGAGCTAATTGAATTCAAGCCTGATGTAATGGAGTATTACACCTGCACATTCACAGTTGAGCCGGGAATGCACGGCGAATACTGGGTGCACTCAGCAGTTGTTGACCTTGACGACCAAACCACAACAGTTGATGAGGATGAATACTGGTTCTTCAACCCGGAGATTGGGATTAAGGTAACAGGAGAACTGTATCAGGAACTGACTTCTACGACCCAGCACACTCCGGGGCAAAGTGCCCAACAACAAATCAGCTCTCGCTTGGGAGCATAAGGTATTACGCAGTAAACGGAGCTTATACCACAATGGATGTTGCTGCAGTGCTTGACTTTTATGCAAGCATTATCCCGGGATTTGCCATAACATACGGACCGCAGTGGCCTGATATGGAAGGGTATCTCCCAATAAACTACGGCGACCACTTTGACACAGGCTTTTACTCCTTCAATGAGATTATGACAAGGGGGCAGCTTGGATACACAGAAGCAAATGTGCTTTCGCCGGGTGCTGAAATGGCATTGACATTTAAACTGACACTGCCAGAGCCGTGCAACGGCGACTTCAGCGACGGAAACATATTCTTGTGGGGAGAGGCAATTTAAGGATTAAATAGATACCTCCGTGGCTTTTTTGGAGCCCAGGCGGGCTCCATTTTTAATTTTCTGATAATTCTTCTATTTCTTTTTACTACACCTAAGTTACTATTTTAGAAAGATTTATATAATTCCATGTATTTTCTTCACTAATTAGGGGTTAAAAGTCAGCATTAGCTTTAGGTTGGAGAAACCTTTCTCTGACGGCTTTAACCCTGTGCGCATAACAGCGCATAAAACAGTCCCGACGAAAATCGGGGCAAAGGCAGATAAAATTCATTAATTCGAGTGGGGGTATAAAATGAATTCCAAAAAAACAATTAGCGTCTACAAACTGTTAGTTTTCTTTTTGATGATTGCACTCATCACCGCGTATCCCGTGGCTTCGGCAACAGCAATGGTATGGACAACCGATGAATCAGGGAACATAAAAACGGATTTTGCTCCTGAGGAAACGGTTTATATTTCTGGAAGCGACTTTGAAGCCGCAAGCGCAGAAAATCCTGTGCAGATACAGGTAACAAGACCTGCAGATTCTGAAGGTATTGTAACTACTCATGTATGTAAGGATGATACTTGGTGTCCATATTCTCTCCCCACAACTTCTAATTTCTCATTATATCCCTACATTCTCGACGGCATTGAAGGAACATATTTCCTTGACGCCAGCGACGGAACAAATACTGCACACTTTGAGTTTACTGATTCGAGAACAACAGTTAGTGCTACTTTAAACACTTTATCTTCTGTTACAGTTTTATCAGGTGCTTCAATAACAGCTGCCGTAACAGGAACATTAACAGACTATAGTGATTGGGAGGGAACTTTCTGGAAAATCAGCACAACTAGTAGTGCAATGACCTGTGTGAATACAAATGATGAGAATAATGCTGGTACATATACCAAAACATTTACTATTACTGCGCCAGCTTCAGTAGGAACATATAATGCTTATTTTCAAATTTCTGGTGAAGACGATTGTCATAACCGTTTAGGAAATCTTTTAACAATGACGGGTGCAGTTAAGGTCGTTGAATGCTTGCAGAATTCTGATTGCACCTCAGGGAAAACATGCAATGCACAAAATCAATGTGTAACATCTTGCACCCCAACCACAGAAGTCTGTGATGGAGTTGACAATGATTGCGACGGCTCAATTGATGAGGGATTCGATGTTGGAGCAGCATGTGACGGAGCAGATTCTGACTTATGTAAAGAAGGAACATATGTTTGTTCAGCAGGAGCTGCAGTATGCAACGATGTTACAGGAAGCACAGTAGACATCTGCAATGGAGTAGATGATGATTGTGATGCTGCTAGCCCAGATGGCTCAGAAGATCCTCAAAATGGTGTAGCATGTGACGGAGCAGATTCTGACCTATGCAAAGAAGGAATAAAAAACTGCATAGCAGGAGCATTTTCCTGCAGCGATGCCACAGGAAGCACAGTTGAAGTTTGCACTGGGGGATTAGATGAGGACTGTGATGGTGCAATAGATTGCGCTGATTCTGACTGCCAGCCATGCATTACTATTGTTGCTGATAAGGTTATATGTGATGCTGAATCAAAGCTTCCTAATTGGGGCGGCGGAGCAAGTGATATTAGTTCAACAACTGCTTCAGATTATGTAAATAGCCATTCTGGATGTGCGCTTACTCAGGACTGGTATTTCCAATGGAGATTTGGTGGAAGCAATCCAGGAGATAATCTAGATGACGCAGGTAGCCCTTGGACTACCTTCGATCCAACTGATTCTAATGGAAGAACAAGTGTAATAATAAGCAAGGCAGACAACAGCCTTTGGTTCAGAGAAAGGCTTAAAGCAGGCTATGTCCAATTCACAGGAGATGGCAGCTCTAATGATGTGACTGCCGAGTTTTACTGCGATGGGGACGTCCTTAACTATGATAATTATGATAATTTGAATGGCTCTGCCATAACACACGGCTCTACATTCTATTGCGTAGGATTCAACGCTTTAACTCAAAACTGCGGTAATGGAGTAGTTGAAGGAACAGAACAGTGCGACGGCGGATTATGCTGTAATACTGATTGTACTTTCAAGACTTCTGCAACAACTTGCAGAATTTCAGCAGGCGATTGCGATGTTGCAGAAGCATGCACCGGTTCAAGCGCAGCTTGCCCCACTGATGGAGTCCAACCTACTACTTATGTATGCAGAGCTTCAGCAGGCGTTTGTGATAAAATGGAAAATTGTGATGGTTCAAGCGCAACTTGTCCAACAGATACTTTCCAGTCACATACAACTATTTGTAAGGCTGCAGCTGGCGTTTGCGATGTTGCAGAAGCATGCACCGGTTCAAGCGCAGCTTGCCCATCAGATACATTCGCACCTTCTACAACTAGATGCCGCCTTTCAGTGGGTGCTTGTGATGTTGACGATTATTGTTCAGGAAGTTCTGCAACTTGCTCGGCTGATTTAAAATCAACTGCAGTATGCAGACCTAGCTTTGGTTCTTGCGATGTCGCTGAAAATTGCGACGGAATAAATAATGCTTGTCCAACAGATGCTTTCGTACAAGCTCAAGTAGAATGCAGAGCTGTTGCAGGAGTATGTGACGTTGCAGAAGCATGCACCGGTTCAAGCGCTAACTGTCCCGCTGATGCTGTTCAACCTAATACTTATGTATGCAGAGCAAGTGCAGGTGTTTGTGATAAAGTGGAAAATTGTGATGGTTCAAGCGCTACTTGCCCAGCAGATACTTTCAAACTAGCTCACACTGATTGCGGAACATGTCAAGAGTGTGATGGAAATGGTCAATGCAATGTAATGCCGACAGACGACACGGAGTGTGGAACAATTGATTGTGATGGTCTTGATGTAACTTGCAGAAATTATTATGATATAACAACAAGCAGATGCAAATCTTTGGGTGCATGCAAATCTCCAAATTCAGGGGACTGCACTGTTTTTACAAATGCAATTTTAAACACACCTTGCGAAGCAGACCAGTTATTCTGCACAGTTGACTATTGTGATGGAAACGGCGCCTGTGCCTTCTTGAATAATAAGGATTGCTCAGCAAATAATCTGCCAGAAATAGCAAAATGCGATAATATCCTAGATAATTTCTTATCAACATTTGATTATGCTGCTGCAATTTACGGTATCTGTGATGAAACTAATGATAAATGTGATTATGGCGGGACACAGACACCAACGCACACATGCGCAGATGCTGATGCAGCTGACGGAGAACCTATTGTTCTTCCTGCTGGCGGTGTAAGCACATGCTCAGCAGAATGTGATGGTTATGGAACAGAATGCCAGCCATACATAGGCGCAGATGATTATTGTTATTATAATGGACAATGTAACACAGCTTCAACTGCATGCACATGCAGCTGGACTCAAGATGGTTATTGCCCAGCACCAGGAACAGTAAAAGATAACACCTGTTATTATGGAACACAATCATGCACAGCAGACGGTTGCGGATTATCAACTGCACCTATGGACTGCAAAGATACATGTGATGCTTTGCTTGGACCAATTGATACAATAGGACCAACAACCTCTGATTTAGTTGTTACCAAGGTTCCTGAAACATGCATGATAAATATTCTTGCTAATGAAACAGACACCTGCTCAAATATTGCAGCTACAGAATATTTCTTGGGAGGAAGCACATGCGGAGCTGATGGGACAGGCACATTAATGGATGCAACTGATGGAAATTTTAACAATGTTTTTGAAGAAGTCATCAAAAGGAATGTTCCTGTTTCTGACGGCAGCTTAAACATCCATGTCAGAGGAAAAGATGCTGCAGGAAATTGGGGTTCATGCAAAACAATACATTTTGATATAGACTGTATAGCTCCAAATTACCCAACATGCTACATAGGGAATACAAATCCATATTATAACCCTCAAAATGTTGGCGCATTAATTAATGGAGAGTGTAATGCTGATGAAAAATTAATCTGCGGAACAAATCCTGCATTAACTGCAAATATCTGCGATACTGAAAAAAGAATACAGCTGGCAGAATACTTTGTTGATGAGGATTGTGATAATCCTTCTCAATGTTTGAATTGGAATGGGATACCAATGGATGCAACTGATGGGACTTTTGATGAATTATGTGAAGACGTTCAAGCTACCGTTGATATAAGCACCTTAAGTGAAGGAACCCATTATCTCGAATTACACGGAAAAGACGGACAAGAAAATTGGGGAAAATGGACATTTTCTCCTAGAGTTTCTTTCATAAAGGATACAACAAAGCCAAAGACAGAAAAAACACTGACTCCTGCTGATGGAATGAAAGTAGAATGCTCTGAAACACAGGCGAATGGGCAAACATTGACAGACGGATGCTATTATGTAAAGCAGGGCACAACTATCACATTAAAAGCAAATGATTTCAATCCGGACAATACTGCAAACGGCGGTTATAACAAATTGCCGGGAGAATATGCTGACGAGGTTGTCATACACTATAAAGTGTACTGGAGATTGACTGAAAGTGATCCTTGGACTGTTGATCAGGAAGGCCAAGGAGTTATGAATCAGGATGTTATCCTAACATTAGGCAAGGATTCATACCATTTAATTGAATACTGGTCAACTGACGGATGCAATCTTGAGGAAACGCATCACTATGAATTGGATATTGTTGACACGCAAGCACCAAGCTTAGTGAAGAGCATAGTTGGTCCTTCTTATGGAGCTTGCTTACCTCAAAGCCCAAGCGATGTATGCTTTATTGACGGTGTTACAAAGATACATGTGGTATCTGTAGATCCAGAGCCCCATCCTGTTGATAGTGTTACATGCGACTGGGATTATACAGTTACCGATGGGGAAAAGACAGGGACTGGAGCAACTAATGTTGTTCCTCCTTTTGATATTAATTTCCCAGAGGAATCGACACATGTTTTGACTATAACATGCAAAGATGCTTTAGGAAATTCAATTACAAATGTTGAAACATTCCAGGTTGATAAAACACCTCCAACAACAACA
>JAPLZQ010000032.1 GCA_026394965.1 Candidatus Woesearchaeota archaeon | reverse complement strand
TTAATAATTATTATAATTACAGAAACAACGTTGTTTTCTTATGCTGACGAATACGAAACGAAAACGCTTTTTTATAATTATAATTAACGGTACGGCGGTGTTTTATAAGAAAACGAATTTAATAATTATAATTAAAAAAATTCTTTAAATTATCTTATTCATTATTGTTTCACTGCTTCTTGAACTCAGTGTATCCGCACTTGCCGCAGGAAAACCTGTCTTTGTGCTCGGACATGAAAAAGCCGTCTCCGCACTTGGGGCATGTCCTCTTTTTCCTTTCAAGGCTTGAGCCGGATGCGGTATAGTAGGAATACACCTTGGTTGTTTTTGCCTTCTTCTTTTCAGACTTCTTTTCGCTTTTCTGTTCAGCCATTATGAAACACTCTCCTTATAATGAAACACTCTTTTTATAAAAAGTTTGATTTTATGCCATTATTTGGGTTTGGCTTCGCCCTCTGCCTTTTTCTTCTTCCCGGAATTCCTTTCAGAAAGGTAAGCTGGCTCTATCTTCTTGAGCTGCTCTTCACTCTTGTAGATGTTTGCTTTTATCTGAATTTTCTTTCCGCCGAATAACTGCCTGATTTCTCTTATTGAAACAAGCTCTGGCTTGCTTCCTGACTTACTTACTATTGCAGAGAGAAGCTCTTTTCGTGAAGGAGTTACCCCGGTAAAAGCTGCCTCTGCATTTATCTCTGTTCTTGAAAAAAGCGGATTTTCCTTTTTTTCGGTTATAATTACTTCCATTGCAACCATCCTTTTGTTTTTTAGATTTTATCTGACTTTTAGCGCGTATTCTCCCTTTGCCTCAATGTTCAATTTCTGCGCAACCTTTGACTTCACAGGGTCAACTATGTAGATTCTTCCCTGGAAGTTTGTGCTGAAGTCATTGCCGTTGCAAATGGGGCACTTGTCTCCTGTTACCATGATTTTGCACTGTTTGCAAACTTTTTTTCTCATTTTATCTCCTCTTCAAGTTTTAAGGATTATTCTTCTTTTTGCCTTTTGTCGCGCTTCTTTTCCTTTTTTTTCGGCAATTCAGGCTTGATTATTGGCTCTCCCATCCACTCAAGCTTTCCAAGCCAGGGCTGCCTCATTGTAAGCCCGATTTTCGGGTTTGAGGCATCCTTGAAGCTTACTGCAATCACTCTTGCCTTGCAGAGGTCTCCAAGCTTGAGCACTCTCTTGCTGTCTTTTCCTGCAAGCGTCTTGTCCTTGCTGAAGCTCACGAAATCATCCATTGTCTGGGAGATGTGGACCATTCCCTCCATTGCTCCCATTGAGACGAATGCGCCGAAGTCAGCAATGTCCTTGATTTTTCCGAACACCACTTCCTTCATTTCCGGCTTGAATGTGATAAGCTCAAACTCAGTTTCGTAATAAGCTGCCCCGTCTCCCGGGATTATCACTCCCTCCTTTATTCCAATTACCTTTGAGACATCTATGACAGAGCCCAAATCCTTTGAGACAACCCCCTCATATTTGCTCTTAACCCTCTTCAGAATTGCATTTTCTGCTGATTCGCCGAAAAGCTCCGGAGGCACTCTGATATAATCCTTGACTTCAATCCTGTAAAACATCTTACCACCTTTCAAAGGTTTTTAACTGCCATATCCTAGATTTTAATAAGGTATTTCTTCTTTCTCAGGACTATTATCGGCTGGCTTGCAAAAGGGAAGCAGGCTTTTATCCTGTCCCTTAGCCCCTTGTCCTGTGTTGCGACGCTGTAGCCCTCTTTGGCATACTCAACTATGCAGCTGTCGACATCGTGAGGGTTTTCAGCCCTATTTAAAAATCTTTTTGTTTTTAATATAGAAACCCCTTTCTTTTCTATGAGCAAAAGAGCGACTTTTGCAGCCTTCTTGTCAGCCATGCTCCCGTTCTTTGCAGCAAACTTAAGCTCCTCAACATTCAGGTCAAGGGTGAAAAGCTCGTATTTGCAGTTCAAGAGGCGCTGAAGCTCAGTGAATATGTCAACCCTGAACTGTATTGGAATCATGAGAAAATTCGTGTCCAGCAGTATCTTAACCATTTTTATCCAGAAATGATTATTCTAAGCATTTAGTATATATTGGTTTTGTTTTTTAAATCAGCATTGAAAAGCTTTTTAAAAACAGCGCCCTTTCCTGTTTATATGAATGAGCAGCTGAGGAACCTTCTAATCATAATCGGGCTTTTTGTTCTATTTGTCGGAACTGTTGTCTACTCTTTCTTTTACATGCAGAAGAACTACAACCTGAGCACAACATGCGGATGCAAGATTCCTATTGAGCTTATTGTGATGGGATTAATAACAATGGGCACGTTCACAGGGGCAATAGTTGCATTTGTGGTTTCATACAGCAGAAAAGCAAAGGAAGACAGCGCAATAAGAAACATTGGGCTTACCCTTAATTTCCTTGAGCAGAATGAAAAAAAGATAATGAAGGCAATAATCGGAAACAGGGGAAGCATGCTCCAGTCAGAAATCTCAAGGACAACAGGGCTTGACAAGGTAAAAACCACAAGAACCATAAAGCGGCTTTCTGAAAAGGGGCTTGTCAGCTCTGAAAAATACGGAAAGACAAGGAAGATAAGCGCATCAAGGGAATTAAGCGAGCTTTTTAATGGGAAGAGCAGCTGAACTGCCATTTTCATTTTATTTGTTTTATTCATATTATTCTGATTTTTCGTCTTTTTAATATTTATTAGAAAAAAAATGCAGTTTTATACGATTTCATTTTTTGAAACAAAGATTTATAAATGGTTTCAAGCAATGTAATACCATAAGAAAAATGAGAAAGCTTTGAAATGGGCTGAATGTTTAGAAAAGTTTAAAACTTGCCCGGGTTAACCCATGACAGGGAAATTAAAAGGAAATCAAAATGAAAAATGCTGAAAAATTTGGAATTGCAATGATATTTGCCTTGATTTTTGCAGTGGCAGCCATAGGAAGCGCTGCTGCAGCTGATGTGTGCGAAGCAGCTGCACCAACATGCGATGGAACGCTCAACAATACAGCAAATTCAACAAGCTTTGAAGGCGGGCTTGAAAATGTTAATGCAGAGGAAGGGATATGCATCTACTTCTTCTACGGGCTGAACTGCCCGCACTGCGCAAATGTCGAGCCCCTTATTGAGGAGCTTACTGCAAAATACAATGAAACAAAGCTAAAGGCATTTGAGGTTTACTTCAATGAGAGCAATTATAATCTTTTTAATGATTTTAACAGCAGGTACGGGATAATCCAGAGGGGAGTGCCTTCTGTTTTCATAGGAGACAGGGCTCTTGTCGGAGACAAGACAATAAAGGAAAATCTTGAGAACAGCATTAAGGAATTCATGGAAAATCCTCCGGTGTGCCCTGAAACATACAAAAAGTCAGAGGCAACAAAGCATGAGGTTTCCCCTTCAACAAATGTAAGGCTGACAATTCCTGCAATAGTCTCAGCAGCGCTTATAGACAGCATTAATCCATGCGCATTTTCTGTCATGATTTTTCTTTTAGTCTACCTTCTTGCGCTTGGCGCGAGAAAAAGGATATTGAAAGTGGGGTTCACTTACATAGCAGTTGTGTTCATGGTTTACCTGCTCTCAGGATTGGGGCTTTTTATTTTCATACAGTCAACAGGGCTGACAAAGATTGTCTACACAATCGCAGCAATAATTGCAATTGCAGCAGGGCTCATAAATGTAAAGGATTTCTTCTGGTACGGAAAGGGAATAACTCTTGCAATACCTGAATCCAAACAGCCTATAATCAAGAAATATGTCCAGAAGGCGTCTATTCCGGCTGCAATAATCCTTGGAGCGCTTGTGAGCATGTTTGAGCTTCCGTGCACAGGGGGAGTTTATCTTGCAATACTCGGGCTTCTCAGCAGCAGGATGAGCCTTATTTCCGGGCTTCCATACCTTATACTTTACAACATAATCTTTGTGCTTCCGCTTATAGTGATTCTTTCAGTTGTCTACAAGGGAATACCGCCGGAAAGGGTTGAGCACTGGCGCCTGGACAAGAGAAAGTGGCTCAGGCTTTCAATGGGATTGATGATGATAACACTTGGACTCCTTATGCTTTTTGGAGTGATTTAGGAGAATAAAAAAATGGGAATACTCAGCAGGATTTTCAGGACAGAGAACATCCTTTATTACCCAGGATGCCTCACCAAGTTTGTGGGAAAGGAAATTGAGGAAAATTACAGGGAAATCCTCGGGAAGGCAGGAGTTGATTTCATACAGCTTAAGGATGCTGAGCTCTGCTGCGGAAGCCCTGTTCTTAATTCAGGGCATGAGAAAGAGGCAAAAGTCATTGCAGAAAAGAATTTCAGGCTTTTCAAGGAGCAAGGGATAACAAAGATAATAACTGCGTGCCCGGCATGCTATAAGACATTCTCAAATGATTATCCAAAGCTTGTCCCAGGATGGGACATAAAAGCAGAGCACATGTCTGTTACAATAGCAAGGGCGATAAAGAAAGGGAAAATCAAACCTGAAGAGAATTCTCTTGAAGTAACATATCATGACCCATGCCATCTCGGAAGGCACATGAAGATTTATGAAGAGCCCAGAGACATAATCAGGAGCACAGGAGCAAAAATCAGGGAAATGAAGCTAACAAGGGAAAACGCAGTATGCTGCGGCGGAGGTGCTGGCGTAAGGTCAAATTACCCGAAGCTTGCAGCAAGCATTGGAAAGGAAAGGATTCAGATGGCAAGGGAAACAGGAGCAAAAGTTCTTGTTACTGCATGCCCGATGTGCTACTTCAACTTAAAGGAGAATGCGCATGGTTTTGAGGTTATGGAATTAAGCCAGATTATATTAAATAAGAAAAAGTAAAAAAAAGTAAATGGATTATTTGCGAATGACGGTTAAAATGGACGACCTTTCAAAAGAACTGAAGGAAAAGGAAAATGTGAAGTCAGTTATTCTTCCTGTTATGTATTCCTACAAGGACAAGAGGGAAAAGGTATTTGAGAATTATCCAAAGGAAGAGCTCAGGGAAAAACTCAGAAAGATAAAGGAATACTCAATCTTAAACATCTCTGAACTTAAGAAGAAGGCAGTTGGGAATTTTGAAAAAAACGGGATTCATGTGATTGAGGCAAAATCCTCAAAAGAGGCAGTTGAAAAAATAAGGGAGATAATAGGAAAGGAAAAATTAATCATAAAATCAAAATCAAACACTGCAAATGAAATCGGGCTGAAAGATGCGCTGAAGGACAAGGAACTGGTTGAAACAGACACCGGGGATTTTCTTGTTCAGATATCTTCTGAAAGGGACATCCATCCAGTGCTTCCTGCTCTTCACTTGACTCCTGAAAAAATCTCTGAAACAATAAGGAAAAAATTCGGCGGGCATGTCAAGCCTGAAAAAGAGGCGATTGTTGCGTTTGTAAGGCAGCACCTGAGAAAAAAGATTGAGGGTGCAAAGGTTTGGATAACAGGCGCAAATGCATTGACAGCTGACGGAAGCATAGTAATCCTTGAAAATGAGGGCAATATCTCCCTTGTCTCAAGGATTCCGGACAAGCACATAGTGATTTCATCATTTGACAAGATTGTCCCGACAATTGAGGATGCAATTCATGTTGCAAGATGCGCAGCAGTATATGGAACAGGGCAGGAATTCCCTGTTTATGTCAGCGTTATATCCGGCCCGAGCAAGACAGCAGACATCCAAAATGAGCTGGTTACAGGAGCGCAGGGTGCAAAAGAGCTTTACCTTGTGCTTGTGGACAACGGCAGGAGTGAAATTCTCAATTCTGAATTTAAGGAATTATTATACTGCATAAACTGCGGCGCCTGCCTGAACTTCTGCCCTGTCTACCACAATCTTTCAGACAGGTACGGCTCAAAATACTCTGGGGCAAAGGGAGTGCTTTTCTCGCTTTTTGATGAGGGGCTGAAAGAATCATATGAAAACGGGGCGTTCTTCTGCACAATGTGCAGGAACTGCTCTGAGAACTGCCCTTCTGAAATAGACCTTCCTGAAATGATGAAAAAGCTCAGGGGGAAGCTTGCTGAAAAGGGGATTGAGCCGCCTGACATAAGAGAAATGCTTTCAAACATAGAGAAATTCGGGAATCCTTTCGGAGAAGCTGGAAAGGACGGAATGCCAAAGAACTTATATTGCTGTTAAATTTCTTATCTCTCATTCATCTCATCGCCCTTCTTGGCAATTTCTCCGAGAAAATATCCTGTGCTAAGCCCTGATGCTATAAAGGACAATTCAATGAGCCCAATATATTTCTTTTTTGTCCCAACTATAAAAGATGAGAAATTTTCTGATTGCTTAATTCCAAATTCCCCCATTGAATCAATCAGCAAATCAATGGAATCCCTCTCTTTTAAAAATGCATCTCTGGGAACAGAAACTCCGTTTTTTTCCTGGGAAATGTAGATGTTAAGAGATTCTTTTATCTCATTAAGCATTTCCAATCCATACTTGAGTTTTTCCTGCTCATCTGATTGGAAGGAATAATCTGTTTTTGGCTCTGAAAGGTAGATTATTGCATCATCAATATGCTCTATTGCATTGATTTGCTTTTCAGTGTCTGAAGCAATTGTTGAGGACATAAGGTGCGAGCTTGAATTTTCAAGGGATTCCTGCGCATCCAAAAAATTGGACATTGATGTAGAATATGAAGAGACAGCTTCTTTTTCAGATAGTTCAATAACAGGGGAAACAAATTTTTTAATTGAATAGCCAAAAAAGCCTATTGAGCCTGCAAGGGCTATTGCAGAAAGCATCATCCCAATCCTGCGTCTCATTGATTCCCACCTGATGAAATACAATTATTAACTATTATTCAGTAGTTAAAAACGAAAAAGCTTATATACTTTGCGTTTTTATGAATCCACATGGACAACGAAGCAGAAGGTCCTGAAAAGAAAACATTAGAGAACTACCTTAATCCAGATTTAGGAGAAGAGGATAATAATTCTAAAATGATAGCTTCATCAATAAAATCCGGCGATTTGGAGGGGATAGTTGAAGAGCTTGTTCCTGAGAAGAAATCATTTCTGGGAATTATTAAAAGCGCACTATCCCTCCCAATAAGGAATTACAATGTTATTCTTGGGGCAATGCTTCCAATAAGCTACTTTGCTGCAGTTCTTTCAATGGATGTCAGATTAAGCATTCCTGAAATCATACTGTTTCCTGCAATGGGTTATCTCTTTTCATATATGAGCAGGAATGAAAGCAGGGTAAAACCGAAAAAAATCGAAAAAGAATCTTTTGCAAAAAGGAGCATAAAATGTATTGCGAAAAATTATCTGATTGCCGGGTTTGCAATAGGGACTCTTTGGGCAGGAAATTCATTTTTCTTAAACAAGGAATTAATACAGGAATACAGCAATGCTATTGGTTCGTCAATTTCAGTAACAGAGTTTGCCAGCAAAAATCCGGGGAATGAAGAGATTTCCAATCTGGCAGAAAAAACTTCCAATGAATTAAAAGAACTCAATAATAAGCTGATAAGCCAGGCATTTCTGAATTTAGTGAGCGGCGGGCTTTTAATGTCCTCTGTAGTAAAGGTTGCAAGCTGGTTTCATCCTGAGGAAACTGAATTCTGGAAAAATGAGATTCCTTATGTTTATAATGATATAGTGCGGTATCATTCTGACTGGAACAAGAGAAGAGAATCAGGATTATATTACCAGAGAAGGATATTTGAGGCAGGATACAAAGACAAAAAAACCCTATTGGCGCTTTCATACTATGAAATTGCAACAGGAGACTTGAAGAACGGGATTTATCATCTCTCAAAAATACTTGAGCACAGGGAATCGGGCTCAGCGCTTTCAGAAATTGAAAAAACCCCTCTCAATAAAATTGCCGTGAAATTGGCAAAAATTATGGATTCTCTTAGTGAGAAATATTTATTTGACAAGCACGATTCAGAATTTGAGGATTCTTTGGAAAGGGCATTTCAGGCATATTACACCAATAATAACATCAACGAGTCAATATCCTATTGGGAAAAAACAATATCGCTTGCACCAAAAGAGCATAAGCATGAATTTGAGCTTCTTTATTCCATGTTCCTTGAAAATTCAGGGCAAAAGGAAAAGTCAAGGGATAAGATTTCAGGATGGCTGTCAGGAATAGTGAAAAGCGACAGCTTCATCAATAATGTCCGGGAAATCCCAAGCTCAAGAAACGAGGTTTTTGAGCTTGTGGGAAGCGAATTCCTCAGGGACACTATTGTGATAAAGAGAAACAGGGGAATTGAACCAGAGAGCGAGGAAAAGAGAATTTTCATGGAATATTTCACAAACCTTTTCCTTTCAGACATTTTCAGGAACAAGGTTCGCCATAATTTCCCAAGCATTGCGCCAACCTCGCTTTTCATTTTCAAAAATGAGGAGGATGGAAGGCTTTACCACATTATGAAAAGGACAGAGGGAAGAAACCTGGATGAATTTTTCAGGGAGGCAAGCGTCAAGGAAAAAGAGGAATGCCTGAAAAAGGTCATGGAAAGCTCTGCCCTCATGCACTCCTCTGTGATTGATTTTATAAAGAAGGATAAATCAGGGTTCTATTTTGCGGTAAAAGATTTTGGAAAGGATTACCGTGTTGGAATAGATGAGTTTGATTACATAAGCGTCCTCAAGGCAAGGCTTGTAAAGCGTCTTGGGGAGAATTCAATGCTTGGCAGTTTTCTGAAAGAAGCATCTGAATATGCCCAGTCCTTTGAGAAGCTTCCAAGGGTTTTCCTGCACGGCGATGCCTACCTTACAAACTTCATTGAGGACGGAAGCTGGATTGACCTTGAAAAAAGGACGATAGCAAACCCCATGGTGGACATAGCGGGAATTCTTGAGTCCCCTGGCTGCACGGGCGTTGACAAGGAAATGCTTCTTCGGTTGTATGCAAGGGAATTCAGCGCAAATTACAGGGGAAGAAAAGGAGCAGGCTTTGAAGATAATCTTGTGGAGCTTTATTTGCCAAACAAGATTTTCAACTGCTTATACCAGATAGGAAGCAAGTCAGCCCAGAAAAGGGCTGACCAGGCGGCATTCTTCCTTACAGAAGTGCTTTCCGAGCTTCAGAAGCATAACCTTGAAACGCTCTACCAGAGCCTGACTGGCTACATCGGAAATACAGGGAATGAAGAATTCATAAGGCTCATAAAAAAAGTCTGAATTAAAAGAATGGAATTATTAATTCTGAATAATTAAGATAATGTTAAAGTATAAGTATGATAAATTAAAATAAACTAAAATAAATTAAAATTATATGAACGAAGTAATGAGCGAACCGTTCATGTCAAATATCTGGTTGAGGAGATTATTCAGGAATGAAAGCACAATCACCTCATCTTTCTTCGCAATTTTCATCTGGTTTTCAAGCTCAAGCAGTATTTTATTTTTTTTCTTTCCAAATTCCTCATATTTCACAAGATTGAATGAGTAGAAAAGCTCGTAAAAGTCCCTCAAAAAGGAATTTATTTCCCCATATAAATTAAGGGTTTTCTTGCTTAGTGATGTTTTATTTTCAGCCAGATGCTCTGCAAGGTCCTTGTAAGAATCCCCTATTTTCTCAAGCTCTTCAGTAATAAAGTATATCGGGGCTGTCCTCTTGAATCCAGGACAGCCGTTCTTGTTGATAACCCTCCTGCAGAAATCAGCAAATCTGTTGAGATTGTCATCCCTTAACTTTATGTTCTTAAGCCCGTCAATGTTCAATGGGGAAGCTGATTTCAATGAGTCATCTGCGCTTGTCAGGAGGAAAAGGAAAAGCCTTCTTAGAACTGCCTCAAACTGCTCTGGCTCAAGCTTGGAAATCTCTCTTGTTGTGAGGGTTGTATCGCCCTGCCTCACTATCTCAAAACCAATGCATGTCCTGTTAAGGGTTCTTTGAATCTCCTTCAGCTCATCTGAAGAGCTGAACTCTATCTCAATCTCATCATAACCTGCCTTGTATAATGCGCCTACAACTCTTCCCAGCATCTCAGACATTCCTGATATTTTTATGCTCTTCTTCTCAATAGAGGTGCTGTTTCCCAGGTTTATGACAATCTTTGAGCCCTGCTCCTCAACTTCTATCTCCTGCCCCTTTAAGAGCCCGTATTTTTTGGCAAGAGCGCTCGGTATTGAAACTACAAGTGTCTTTCCTGCAAGCTGGATTATTTTTCTTTTCATGAGTGTCACCTTTTTTGCATTTCATTATTCTTGGCGAGAGATTATAACCGCCATTGTCCGCGATATCGATTGGCATTGATTTCGCGGTCGCGAGGCTTTATGCCGCGCATTGCGTGCGAGCCGAGCGTAACCAGCTCCGCGTCAACTGAGCGTAACCGGTTGTTATATAATTATATATCAATATATAAAATATAAGGAAAAGATATATATAAATTTTTCGCCTTATATAGTAATATCTCCGGAAAGAACGGAAATAAGATAAAATTTCCGGAAAAAAAATGCGGGGGGCTAAAAAAAATGATTTCAAAAAAAGACCTTTTAATCATCTCAGAGCTGAGGAAGAATTCAAGGGAAAGCCTTACAAACATGAGCAAGAAAATCCACATCCCAATCTCAACAATATATGACAGGCTGAGGCTAAATGAGGGCGGGCTTATAAGAAAGAACACAAGCCTTATTGACTTCTCAAAGATTGGCTTTTACACCCACGCAAACCTTCTCCTTAAGGCAGAGGACCATGAAAACAAGGATGCGCTGAAGGAATTCCTGATTAAGAACCACAACATAAACTCAGTTTTCAGGATAAACAACGGATTTGATTTCCTGGCTGAAGGCGTGTTCAAGCACATAAAGGAGCTTGAGGAGTTCCTTGAGAACCTTGAAGGGAAGTTCAAGATTCAGGAGAAGCAGGTTTACTACATAATTGAAGAGCTGAAGAGAGAGGCGTTTCTCTCAGACGGACAGCTTATTGACATGATACAAAAAGAGGCTGAATAGAATTTATCCTTATTTTAATTTACTGAACGAAAAGCATGTGCTTCTCGTTTCCAGTCATTTCCTTCATTATTCTCTTGCTTATGAGCTTCACTGGGTCAGGCATAAGGTGAATCCTGCCTTTCAGGTCACTAAAACTCTTGATTGGCTCAGTCTCCCTTGCCTCTATGATTTCCCACATCTTCTTCTTGCCCAGTCCTGGAAGAAGCTCAAGCTTGTGCATCCTTGTGGTTAAAGGCCCTGATGTGTTAAAGAACTCAACAAAATCCTTTTCCCTCGCCTTAATATGCTCAATAACTATGAATTCAAGCTCCTTTACAGCAGAGGCTGTAAGATTTTCAAACCTCATTCTCCCGACTATGTGGTGAATCTTGTCCCTCTTGCCGTCCCCGATATAAACCTCTTCATGGGGCTGCAGGAATATTTCCTGCTTTGGAACAAGCTCAAGTAGAGCAAGGCTGTTTTTCCCTACTGCCTGAGCTATTGCGCTTTTCTTGAACATGGGCCTTTCATCAAAGGGATAGCCGTTTGGCAGAAAGTCAAGCACTATTGCATATTCCTCCTTTTCAGAGCCTGCCCTCTGCTCCTGCCTTTGGGCAATTCCCATATTCTCCTGTCCTGAGGTTATTTTTCTCTCTTCCATTTTAAGCTGGTGGGTGAAAGGTTTTTCCTTATTTAAACCTTTTCAGAAAATCACTGTTTTTTTTCCTTGAATTCCTTCACTAAGTCAGCAATCCTTTTCAGGTTCTTGTCAACTATAGTTATCGGATAGCCTTCAAGCACTGTTTTCAGGTCATCAATGTTGTCTGGCAGAATATCAACAATCTTGCATATGTGCTGCTCCTTGAGCCGTGGAATCTCCATCTTCTCAATTTCCTTCTTAAGCGCAATTATGTCCTTTGCAGGATGGTGAACAAAGCTTTCAAGGTATTCTTCTGTCTGCGTGACCCTGAAGTTCACTTCCTTGTCGCGCTTCTTTATGCTCACTATTTCCTCTTTCAGCTCAGACATGCTCATCGGCTTTTCGTTCAAAGTTTTGCTATCAACCATTTTTACCCCGCCTTCCTGTTGCGCTTATATGCAGATTAAAAGAATGGAAAAATTTGCCGCGCTCTTATTCATTCCTGATTACGCGCATGTGCACAGGGTGCACTATGAATACCTTCTCCTTTCCGCCGTCCCTGACCATAACCTGGTAGCACTTGCCCTGCTCTCCGCATATTACGCCGTGCCTTCCAACAAAGTTGAACGGGAAAAGCCCTGTCTGTATTGCAGGATTTGGCTTGAGAAGAACCACATCGCCTACGCTGAACTTCTGGAAATATGATGAGAGGTTTATCTTCCCCCTCTCTTTCGCTGTCCTTGCAAGCTTATGCCGGGTCTTTCTTCGTATTCCGCCTATTCTTTTAGCCATTTCATGCACCTTAAAATTATTATCTAAAATCAGAATAGGGCAACTCTTTAAAAAGGTTGTGTTTTTTAAGAAGAGGAACTTTAAAAATAAAATCGGGAGAAAACGCCTTTATTTAAACTGATTTCAATAAATTTATAAATGGGCGCTGGTTTTTTGGGATTAGTTTAATTGAATGATAAAACTTTGAAGGTGATAATGAGATGGCAACTGCAAGATGCATGAAATGCAAGAAAGAAATAGAAATCAAGAACCCGCAGGAAGTTGTCATGAAGAACGGCATGGCAGCATTAAAGGGAGTGTGCCCTGTATGCGGAACAAAAGTATTCAGGATTACAGGAAAGAAAAAGTAAATCCTGTTCCTTATTGAATTTTTATTTTTTATTCAATTATTTTAATACTGCATCTTAACTTGTTCTTATTCAAAAACCAGAGTGGAATTAATCAAACATGCTCTTGTAAAACTGGTCATATGATTTTGCCTTCTCTGAATCCACGCTCATGTAATAGCTGTTAAGCCTTTTGAATTCCTCATCGCCGACTCCAATAAGGCAAAGGTCAAGAAGGCAGTCAAGAATATTCTCAATTTCACTGGCGCTTTTTACCTGTGTGTCAATTATTTTATCCACATCCTTCCTATAAACCGGAAGGGTGTATTCTGCCTGTTCACGAATGCTCTTAATCTCTTTTGTAATACCTTCAAGCCCGCTTTCCCTTTTGCTTTTCATGGGATTATTGATTATAAGATAAGTATTAATATTTTTCCCAAAGAAAAAATGCCTTTTATCCTGCCTTAAAACAAAACTTTTAAAAATGACAGTCAAATTCTACTTTTTGCGCCCCGATAGTGTAGTCCGGCCAATC
>JAPLZQ010000031.1 GCA_026394965.1 Candidatus Woesearchaeota archaeon | reverse complement strand
CCCCACAAAGTCCCTTGGATTTTTTGAAAGGTATGAGATTAAAGGGATTTCAAGGTAATTTTTGGTTTTTGGAATCAGCTCTTCCCAGTTCCCCCAGCTCTTCTCCAGCTCATCAGAGGGTATGCTGAAATTCAGGATGAGCTTTGCTGCATTCTCAAAGTTTTTCTTTATCAGCGATTTTCCGATTTCATAGTTGTTTTTTGAGAATCTCTGCTCGTCAAAATAGTTTGGTATGAAAATTTTGCATGATGAAATTTTTCTTCTTATGTCCTCAAGGATTATTGCCTTTTTGCTTTCATCTAGAGCAAAATCCTCCCTGATTTCCTCTTCAATAATCTTGTTGGCAAACCTTATGAAGTCATTGTCAGAAAGGTTTCTTACAGTTATTGCAAAGTCATTCCCATAAAGGTCTCCTATCCCTATTTTCAGATAGCCCTTTCCCAAGAAGTTCAGTTCAATGTCCTTAAGTGATATTTTCTCCAAATCAGGATTTCCATACCATAAGGAAATCATCTGCTCTGTAACTGCCTTTTTGTCTTTGGTCCCAGCATAGCTGAAATTGTCCCTTCTTATTCCTGATTTATTGGAAATGTCAGATATTGCCTTTTCAGTTGTGTAATTTTTTTTCTTTAGAACGTAATATGAATAATCTCCCTTTTTCCTGAGTTCAACATTGCTCACTTCCTTTACTGTGAAATCCTCTGGAAGCTCCTTTATCTTATGCATGAGAAATAAGTTGGCATCTGCCCTTTAAAATGCTTTTTATTGATTTTATTGTTCCTGCTGTTCAAATTCCCGGTTTTTTATTTTCTTCATTATTTCCGCGTGCACTTCAGAAATGACTTGCTCCCCGTTTATTGAAATAAGGTTTCCTGCCTTTCTAAATATGGAAATTACAGGTTCAGTAAGTCTGTGGTAAATCTCAAGCCTTCTCTCAATTGAGTTTTCATCATCATCCTTCCTTTTAAGAAGAGGCAAACTGCACTTGTCGCAAATCATTTCTTTTTTTGGCTTTGGTCCTGTGAAGGTGTTGTATCCTGCACCGCACTTTGCGCAGTAATACCTGTTGAGAAGCCTTTTTCTTGTGCTGTCATCGCTTACCTCAATGAATAGTGCAATGTCAATCTTTGAAATTGATGAAATGAATCTTGCCTGCTCAGAATTCCTTGGGTATCCGTCAAGGATAAAACCGTTCCTGCAGTCATCCTGTGCAATCCTTTTCTTGACAATCCTGTTTGTAACTGAATTAGGGACAAGCCTTCCCCGCTTTATCAGGGCGTCTGCCTTTTTCCCAAGCTCAGTTCCTTTTGCAATTTCTTCCCTGAAAATATCCCCTGTTGAAATATGGGGTAATTTATATTCATTTGAAAGAAGCTTTGCCTGGGTTCCCTTTCCGCAGCCAGGGCTTCCTAAAAGGATTATTTTCATTTTTCCTCTTTTGAATTGCGCATTGACTTTAAGATTTTCTCAGCCGAAGTATCCTGGCTTTTCATCCTTTACGTCTTTTTTGACATAGGATGACTTGAAGCTGTCCCTGAATGCAGAGTATGCCTTTATGACATCCTTTGTGACAGAAGCCCCTGTCTTCTTTATGGCATCTGAAAAGTCCTTTTTTGTGACTTCCTTTGCTTTTATGTCGTTCCTGAGCGCAAGTATTGCTGCCTCCCTGCAAAGTGATTCTATGTCTGAACCCACAAAACCTTCTGTCTTTTTTGCAACATCATCAAGATCAACGCCCTTAAGGGGCATGCCTTTAGTGTGAATCTTGAAAATCTCAAGCCTTGCCTTCTCATCAGGCGCTTCTGTCATTATAACCCTGTCAAACCTTCCTGGGCGAAGGAGCCCATTATCCACCATGTCAGGCCTGTTGGTTGCTGCGATTATAACCACATCATGTAGCTCTTCCAGGCCGTCAATCTCTGTAAGCAGCTGGTTTATCACCCTGTCTGTAACATGGGAGTCTGATGTTGATAATCCTCTCTTGGGTGCAAGCGCATCAATCTCATCAAAGAATATTATTGCAGGGGCATTCTGCCTTGCCTTCTTGAATATTTCACGCACTGCCTTTTCAGATTCGCCAACCCACTTGCTCAAAAGCTCAGGTCCTTTCACAAGGATGAAGTTTGCCTGAGACTCATTTGCAACTGCCTTTGCAAGAAGGGTCTTCCCTGTTCCAGGGGCGCCGTATAACAGTATTCCCTTAGGAGGTGTTATCCCAAGCCTCTTGAATGCCTCTGGATTTTTTATGGGCCACTCAACAGCCTCCTTTAATTCCTGCTTTATCTCCTCTAGCCCTCCGATGTCGTTCCATTTTATGGTTGGGATTTCCACAAGAACCTCTCTCATTGCAGATGGCCTTACAACTTTCAGAGCATCCCGGAAGTCCTTCTGCTTCACAATGAGCTTTTCAAGAATATCCTTTGGAAGGGGCTCGTCCTCCTTTGTCTTAAGATCTGGAAGAACTCCCCGGAGAACAATCATTGCCGCCTCTTTTGCAAGTGATTCAAGGTCTGCTCCCACAAAGCCGTGCGTTATTTCTGAAAGCTCCTTTAATTCAACATCTTTTGCGAGGGGCATATCCCTTGTGTGAATCTTGAGTATCTGAAGCCGCCCTGTCTTGTCTGGAACATTTATCTCAATTTCCCTGTCAAACCTTCCTGGCCTTCTTAATGCCGGGTCAATCAGGTTAGGAACATTTGTGGCAGCAATAACCACAACTCTTCCCCTTGACTTCAGCCCGTCCATAACAGCGAGAAGCTGGGCTACAACCCTTCTTTCAACCTCGCCCTTGCTTTCCTCCCTTTTTGAGGCGATTGCGTCAATTTCATCTATGAATATTATTGACGGGGCATTCTTCTCGGCATCCTCAAACTTCTTTCTTAGGTTTTCCTCGCTCTGTCCATAATACTTGCTCATTATTTCAGGCCCGTTTATCAGGATGAAATGGGAGCTTGTCTCGTTTGCAACTGCCTTTGCAAGAAGCGTCTTTCCTGTTCCAGGAGGGCCGTGAAGAAGCACTCCCTTGGGGGGCTCAATTCCAAGGCGCTGGAAGATTTCCGGATGCTTCAGCGGAAGCTCAACCATCTCCCTGACTTTCTTTATCTCATCATCAAGCCCGCCGATGTCCTCATATGACACTTCAGGTATCCTTTCCTCTGAAACCTCAACTGCTTCTGGATTGAAGTGTATCTCTGTGTTCTCTGTGATTATCACTGCCTTTTTGGGGTTTGTCTCAACAATCATGAACTTTATGTCTGAGAATCCGAATCCAAATGCGCTTTCGTTGAAATCGCTTCCGAGCGCCTTGAAAACATCAGACAAATCTGAAACAAGGTCTGACTGGCTGAGGGTTGTCCTTCTCGTCTTTGCACCGCCAAGGCTCACTATGTCGCCCTTGACAACGCATCTTCCAAGAAGCCCCTGCTTGAATATGTTCGGCGGATTTGCCTTGACATACACATCTTTTCTTGCAGGGGATATTGTTACTTTCTTTGCCTCTTTAACATCCGCCTTTCTTATGATTGTGCTTTCTCCTATGCTTGTGGAGGCGTTTCTTCTTGTGAGCCCGTCCATTCTTACAATGTCAAGCCCTTCATCTCCGGGATAAGCCCGTTCCACAAGCGCAACTGTCTTTCTTGCGCCCTCAAGCTCAACTGCATCGCCGGGCCTCACACTGAGATGAGTTCTTGAAGCATTGTCAAGGCGTATGATTCCCTTGTTTACATCTTCTGGAAGCGCTTCTGCAACTTTAAGCTTTATCTCTTCTATCACTTTTTATCACCATTCTTTGTTGATTTTATATGATATTTCCGCATTATTTCAATGTATGCTGAAATTCTGCTAGTTTAAATTAATTTTGGTTATTTTCAGATGAATTTTAGGGCAATATGGCTGCTTCGTTTATCCGGGCAATTAAGGTTCCCGATGAAATTTTATGGTAAGCAATGTTAAATCTAATTCAGATTAATTCTAAAAAAAATATTAAGAAAAAATTCTGAATGGGCAGGTATTTTCTGCTCATCCGATATACTGCTGGTTTGTCTTTTCAGAAACCCTCGGAACAGGTATTGGCGGCGGAAGCCCTATCTCCCTGCTTACAATAACTGATTCTATTGTGCTTCTTGCAAGTATTGAGTCAATGATTGGCCTGGCAAGAACCTGGCTTATGGTTTTGTCCTTCTTCCACTGCTTAAGCGCATCCTCGGCAATCTTATCCTCTTCAACATCAATAAGCTCACCCTCAAAAACAACCTCGCCCAACCCCGGCTCATATGCTGACTTGAATTCAAACATAATCTTGAG
>JAPLZQ010000030.1 GCA_026394965.1 Candidatus Woesearchaeota archaeon | reverse complement strand
GAAGAATCCGGAACGATAATAAGTGGTTGATGAGTTCTTTGCAAGGCGTATTCCTGAGCTTGCATTGGCTGAATTTTCTGTTCCGTTAAGGAAGCCTGCAGATGACTCAGAAAAGATGCCGTATGCCGGAGCCCGATTTACATTAACAACAGTAACATTCCAGGATTGGCTTACTGCGCTGAAAGTATCATTAACTATTAAGGTTATGTTTCTTAGCCCGGCAGAATCAAAGTCAGGCGAGTAGCTCCAGTTTGCAGATTCATTCTGCAGGACAGAATCCAAAAGCCATTGGAAGTGAAGGGTGTCATTGTCAGAATCTGAAGAGGTATGATTGAATATTATCGTGCTGTTCTCATACATCTGGAAGTTTCCATTGGAAGGGGCATAGGACGTTATGTTTGGCGCATGGTTAAAATGGTATACTGCAAAGGTTATCACCTCTGAATCGCTAATTGAATTGTTGTCGGTCTGCCTGACTGTTATGTTTATTGTCCTGTTTCCAACATCTGCTGCGGCTGGCGTGAAATTAATAAGCCCTGAAGAGGAAATATTGAATCCTGGGAAGGATGAGCCGTTTATTATGCTGTAAACAAATTCAAGCGTGTCATTTTCAATGTCAGTCGCGTTTAGCTGCACAGTAAACAATGAGCCCTCTGTTGCGCTCAGGTTTCCAATGCTTCCCAAAATTGGGAAGTTGTCAACTGCAAACACTGTGAAATTCACTATTCTGCTTGTGGTATTTTCCCCGTCATAAGCGCTTAAGTTAATGAAGTGCTCCCCGACATCACTCTTGTTTGATGTGAATTCAATCAGCCCGTATGAAGTCATTGAAAAGTGCGGGAATGTTGAATTGCTTTCATTTACAAAATTATAGCCGAATGTGATAGGGTCATAATCAAGGTCTGTTGTGTATGCATTCATGTCAAGAGTGAAATGCTCATTCTCAGTGTTGTTCATTGCTGATATTCCTATTGAAGGCGCTGAATTTGTGTCTATAATCAGCTCAAATGATGTGTTAGAGCTTTCTCCGGCTAAATCAGTTGCATTAATCATAAGATAATATGTTCCGATTTGAATTTCAGATGGGGTGAATGAAATCATTGCGCTGCTGCTGTTTATGGCGCTCAGATTGAACAGGGTTGTGTCATTTAAGGCAAATTCAAGAGAATCTCCATATACAATGTCTTGGTCTGTTGCATTTACCAATAATGTAAACTGATGCTCAATTTTCGCCCTCTTATTTCCGATATTTGAAATAACTGGCGGCTGGTTTATGTTTTTTACCTCAAAGTTGAATGTTGATGAATTGATTGCGCCCCACGAATCTGCCGCAGTTACAGTTACTGAATGGTTCCCCACATCTGCCTGCTCAAATGAAAAATTCATCAGCCCGAAATTTGAAATTGACAGGCTTGGGAATGAATTGCTTGACTCAGCTGAATAGGTTATATTATCGCCGTCTGCATCAGTTGCATTTATCTGCATTATGAATGCATAATTTTCAGATAAACTCTGATTAGATATTGCTTCAAGAATGGGTGGGTTGTTGTAGCTTATTGTAAGCTCAACAAATTCGTAATCCTCACGCCCGCTGCTGTCCATGACGCTTATGTTAAAGTAGTAAACGCCAACATCTGAAATATCGGGAGTGAAGTTTATTACTGCATTTGCGGAAGTTGGATTAGTTGTTGTGATGTTAAACAATGAAGTATCATTAATGCTGAAGGAGAGATAATCTCCGTATGTTATGTCTGCATCGCTTGCATTTACATTAAGGACAAAATTAACAGCTGTCCTTGTAGTAATGCTTCCTATTGGGGACAATACCGGCGAATCAGGAGTGCAGTTTACAGATAAGGTCACATTATTGCTGACAACCTTCTCATAAGAGTCATTTGCATAAAAAACCACGCTCTCATTTCCACACCAGTTCTGGGATGAGGAAAGGAATACTTCATGGCTTTCCTGGCTTATTGTTATTATTATGCTTGGCGTTCCCCCAGAGGCAAGAGCTGAAGTGAAAGTTATGTTGTCCTTATTTTCTCCGCTGCATTCACGGTTATCCAAATCATAGAATTTTTCATCAAGGTCAAATGCACTTGCTATTGATGAGTCCTCATTCCATGGGTAATTAGATATTGTGCTGTTAAGAACAGGAATTCTGTTGAGATTTGTGACATTTGCATTCCAGTAGTGTTCGTCAGTTAGCCCCAAAATATCCTGAACAACAACTGTGACATTGTGGTATCCTGCGCTGCAGAATCCTGGGAAATAGCTTATGTTTGTTGCATTTGTTGAATTGAGATTTGCGTCAAGATACCAATATGAGGTAAGGCTGTCTCCATAAGGTATATCAGGATCGCTTGCAGTGTAGTTGAAAAGGAATCCTATAGTGTAATTCTCCGATACCTTCGGATTTTCTTCCTGCGGGCTCCAGTTGGTTATGTTTGGCGGGTCATTTACATTTATTACTGTGTAGGTTGGCTGCTTAAGGTCTTCTATGTCCCCGTTTGAATTTCTAACAGCAATTGTCACAACATGGTCTCCAACCTGCGAATTGATAGGGGTGAAATTTATCTTTGCGGATGTTGTATTAATCTTCTCCACTATTGTGAAAAGAGGATTGTCCACTGTTGTTGTGAAGTTTATGCTGGTATGATTTTCAGGATTTGTGACATGCACATAAATTATTGTCTCATTGTCTTGGTATGTGTTTATGTTCTCTGGCTCGGGGCTGAAGCATATTTCTCCTGTGCAGACAAATGCATGCCCTGTTATTCCCAGGCGGAACTTAAGGACAGATGGAAGAATCTTGGGAACAAAGAGGGAAGAAGCCACCAGAATGAGCGCAAGGATAACTATTCCAATAATCTTTTGGGGAGACGCTGTCTCATGCCTGCCATTTTTGTAGAAATCAGGATTTGAAAATAATGATTCTTTTGAGGCTCTTGCTGAGGAGTATTTTCTTGATTCCACTTCAATTCTCTTGTAAATGCGTATTATTCCTTCTCTTAGCTTTTCCTTTTCCT
>JAPLZQ010000029.1 GCA_026394965.1 Candidatus Woesearchaeota archaeon | reverse complement strand
TCCCCTGCCGTTATCCAATAAAGAGAATGTTGAATCGCTCCACCAGTAATCAGGCGCGTTCTGCAGGAAGAACTCTGATATCTCATAGTTTCCGTCTGATTTTCTGTTCATTACCTGGAAAACAATATGCGATTCAGCTGTCTCGTGCATAACTGCCTTTATGCTCTTGTCCCTTGGAATAAGCGGGAGTGAAACAAGGTTCATTCCTGCTTTCAATGGAATGTCAAACTTTCCGAACCTGAATGTGTTCTTTTCCTCGTTCTTGGATGAGTCCTCTGCCCTTACAACATAGAACCTTCTTGAAACAGAAGATGCCTGCGCATCTGTCCAGGACAGGGTTGTTACAGTTGCATTTGGCTTTGAGAAGTCAAAGCTTGAGAGCTCGGAATAAAGATTGTCTGTTATGTATATATTGTATCTTGCAGCGCTTCCTTCAGGCGCCTGCCATTCAAGTCTTATGCTTCCGCCTGCTTGATAGAATGCAGTTGGATTTATCGGCGCTCCCGGAGGAGTTGTGTCTGATGCGCTTACAACAAAGCTTAAGGTGCCTGATGTTGCAATATTTCCTGCAAGGTCAGATGCAGTAATATAATACTCAACATTGTCATGGTTGCTGAATTTTCCGATTAATGCGCTGTATTCTGCGCCAGAAGCCATGGGAGCAAAGCTCCATTCTCCGCCATTAACCCGGTAGTATGCCTTTGCATCCTTCATGTTTGCATCTGTGATTGTCGCATATATTGTTACAAAGTCAGTGTCTAATGGTGCAATCGGGGAGTGTCTTGCTCCTGTTATCACAGGGAGTGTTGTGTCTATCACAAAGTGCCTTGCACTGCTTCCTATGTTGCCTGCAGAATCCCTGCAGTAAACTATTACATTATTGTCAGATTGGAGTGCTGAGAATGATGAAGCCCATGAAACTCCGCTTCCTGTCATGCTGACATTTGCAGCCCCGTTAAGGGAGTATGTGCATGAGGAAACTGCGCTGTCTGTTGATGCAGAAAGCGCTACTGAATTTGAGCTGTAATACCCTTCTATCGGGCTTGTGATTGTTACAACAGGAGAAACTGTGTCAACAGAGAATGCCCTTGTGGCTGTTGCAGGATTGCTGCTGGAATCCAGGCAGGTCAACACTAATGTGTGGCTTCCCTCCGCTGCTGTTATTGTTGAAGGGGATGTTATTGGGGTTTCAGCGCCGCTGTCAAGATGGTATGTGCAGGAAACCGGCTCTGAGCTTGTGAACTCAACCGGTATTAGATTGGTATTGTAAACCTTGGGCTCTGGCTGGACTAAATTTATTATTGGAGAAACATCGTCCTTGGAAAGCCAGATTATTGTCTGCCTGAAAAGCTGCTCTGCTTCAGGAGTCCAGTATTCTGTCTCTGTAATCCCGAAGAAAGCTCCTTTTGCATTTGCATAGAATCCGTCCTTTAATCTTGTTCCGGGAACTGCTGTAATGATTATTCCGTCATTTTCATTGTTTGTGGTGGAAGTTACAACAGTAAGGTATCCTGACTTGTCAAACCTTGAGAGAAATGAGGCAGGTATTCCAAGGGTGCCCTGGTAGCAGCACTGGGTATAAACCTGTATGGGAGTTGTGAAATTTTCAACTATTGTGTGGGAAGTGGCAATTATGCTTGTCCTTAATGGATAGCTGCTCACAATGCTTGATGCCTTCTTGCTCCAGTGCCATGCGTTCATGCCGTCTGAATAAGAAGTTGTTATGAGCGCCTTGTACTGGTTTACAGGAATCAGCGCGGGATTTACGAAATCCTGGTCGCCTATGAACATGAAATCATAGTTTGCGAAATTGGTTGAAGAGAGGTGCGCCTCGTCAATAAGGCTCACTGAAAAGCCCATTCCCGAAAATACGTCCATGTATTTCTGGACGGGATTGGCTGTGTTCTTCAGGATGTATGCCACGCTTTTTGCTTCTGCCAGTGCAGGCAGGAGGGCAATTGCGAAGAGCGCAAACAAGAGCGCGGCAATTGCCTTAACCTTGAAATTTTTTCCAGCATTCATGAATAATCTCCCCCACAAACTTTTTTATGAAAAATAAATTCCACTCACTTCCTTTTGAAAAGGTAAAATGTGAGCATTCCAAGCACCACGATTGCAACTATTAGGATAATCCCGACTATCGGGTTTGCGCCGCCTGAAACAGCGGAGCTTTCCTTGTCTGCTGAAGTTCCGTATGGAACTCCGTATTTTTTTGTGAACCTTGACAGGTCGCCTGTGAACTCATCGCCCTTTGCATTCACGCTTATCTGGGCTGCAAGCCCGACTTTCTGGCTCTTGTTTGAGTCAAGCGGAGTGCCTTCATATGTTATGAAAATCTTGCCATCATAGAATTGAGGCTTGCTCGCAAACAGCGTGAAGTTTATGTTCTTTGATGAATTCGGCTGAAGGGCAAATGAAAGCTCATCATCCTTAATGATGATGCTTAAGTTCTTGAGAACATCATCAGGCGCAACTGTGACATTAACAGGGAAGTCATTGACATTGTTCACAACAGTATACCTGCTGATTATTCCCGGCTCGCTCTTTGATGAATTAATGTAAAGCACCATCTTTGGATTTCCCAATGATGCAGTGATTGCTGAGGCATAATCTGCCGCAAGAAGAATGGCTGCTGACAAAAATAAAATTGCAAAAACATATTTCATATTCATTTTGGCACCCCCAATAAAATTGTTTCACTGGATGTAATTATTGCTTTTTACTTTGCTTGGTTAGTAACTGATTAACACTACTCAGCAATAAAGAAATAAGGAATCGTGAAACATATTTAAACATTGTTGTGGGTAATCAAATAAATCTTTTTAAAGAAAATTCAGCGATTTTGTTACAACGTGGTTGTTACTAATCAGTTTTCGTCAACAAGACGTGACAAAAACAGGTCCTTTCCTGTGGAATTCTCCGACGAGAAGGCAAAAATCCCGCTTTTTCCAGATGGCTAAGTGAAACAATCAGGGTTTGCTGCAAAACAGCATATTGGCTCTACTCAAGAATTTGGCCGATAAGTCAAAGTGACAGTAAAAATCACCCTGAAAAACCGCTAAAAAAAGGGAAAAATCAGGGCATAATAAGCGGAGCAAACCATAAAAAACAAGATAAAAAAATAAATATGTTTAGGCAGTTATTGTTGTTGTGTATGTGGGCGTTTTTGTTATCTTTCCTTGGCTGTCTATAAGCTCAAAGTAGTAATAGAACTTCTTGCCATCAGTTATCAAGGACACAGGCTTGTTTATTGAACAGCTCACATAGCTTCCAGATGGGCAATCATCAGAGAGTGGTTCTTTGTAAGGGACGGGGTTATTGCTTGTCCAGGAGACTATCTCTGCTGATGTCAGGATTGCTTCAGTGTATTTCACGCTGAAAGTTGTCAATCCCTTAATCCTTGAGCCGCCCCCAGGGCTTACAGACAATATTCTTGGCGCCTCTGAGTCAACTTTTATGAGCATCTGTTGTTCAGCCATGTTGCCTGCTTTGTCATAAACCCGTATCTTTATACTATTGTTTCCTTCGTAGAGATACCTTGTCTTGCTGTAATAACTGCATGAAGTGCATAAGTTGTAAAAGCCGCCGCCATTGACAGAATACTGTATCTTGCTTGCATTCTCTCCTATGACATTAATCTTAAACAATATTCCCTTTGTGCCGTAGGGATTATTTTCTCCCTTGGGAGATTCAACAGTGAAATAAGGCGGGGTTATGTCAACTGTAAAGCTCCAAGTTGCCTCTGCATAGTTTCCGGCATTATCCACAATCTTCACATAAGCGGTGTGCACTCCTTCAGAGAGTGGGACTGTTGGAGTG
>JAPLZQ010000028.1 GCA_026394965.1 Candidatus Woesearchaeota archaeon | reverse complement strand
CAATATGTAATTTGGATTTTCATTTGTTTCCTCTGGCTCTGAATTTCCCCTGCTGAATTCCTGGCTTGCTAGAAGAGAGGTTATCTTGTCATAGAAATCTAAGCAGGTCATCTTATCATAGATTTCTGGTTCAATGAGTTCCTTTTCAGGAGCAGTGCTGCTTTTTTTCTTTAGCCCAAGGTAAAGGTCATAAATAATAAGCTCTTTTGAGCTTTTGCACGAAGGCAGGATTTTTTTCATTTCCTGCACGTCAATATTTTCTATAAGTGATTCAAGGAGGATTGGCTCCCAGACCTTTCCAAACTTCGCTGACAGGGCGCTTATCATCATCTCATTCCTTGAATCTCCCCTGCTGATTATATGATAAATCTGCCTTGCGCCGGAATTGTCCTCGATTCTTATGCTCTTTTTAACAGCTTCTTTCGGCTCAGGCATGTCAAACTCGTTTATTTTTTCTGCGAGGGTTTTTGAATTTTCACTGCTGAAAATCTTCTCTTCCTGGGCGCTGCTGTTCTGGGGAGAATTGCTGGTTATTCTGCTGTTTTCCGGGACTCTGGCATTTCCTGAACTTTCATAGCTTGTTCCAAGCCCCATTGTTTCTCTTAATTTTCTCAGCGTGTTATTATTCATTTCAAGCCCCGCTCAATCATTCGATTGGGTATTTTGCGCTCATTTTCCTGCTGAAATCATCATCTGGAAATCTCATTGAATATTCCTTTATTGATTCCTTGAGCATTCCAGGAATTGCGCATTTCTCCAGGATTCTAATCCGCTTTTCAAGAATAGCCCTGTCGCTTCTCCCGTTAATTGACAGGACTGAATCGCTTATGGATAATGCCCTGTCATAGTCGCCTTCCCCGGAAAAATAGCCAATTATCCTTCCTGCTGAATCAAGCAGCCCGGTGTAAAGCGGCTTTTTCTCTTTTATCCCCATGAGAAATTCCTTTATTCTTCCGCAGGCTTTTTCATAGCCGGAATTCCTGTCTCTGCTCATTATATTGGCGCTTTCCAGCAGCGCATCCAGGTCAAGGTAATCCCTGTTTTCCATGATTTTTCTGCATTCCCCCTCTGCCTCTTCTTTTTTTCCGGTCTCACTCAGGCAGTAGGATTTTATGAGTTTTATGTCCCTTGATTCAAATCCCTCCCACGGATTTTCTTCATATCTGGAAATATTGTATAAAGCCATCTCAAACTCGCCTTTTTTCACGCATGAAAATGCAAGCCTTTTCAGGATTGCTGATTTTTCGCTTTTACTTTTCAGCTCTGATTTAAGGGCGTCTTCATATGAATTTATTGCTTCAGCATATCTGCCCTGCATGAAAAGCGAATCTGCAATTTTTACTGCCTCTTCTGGTTTTCTGGCTTCGCATGGCGTATTTTCCATGATTCCGCTTCCTGAACTGGAATTTTCAGAAATTTCCTCCAAAGCCAGTTCGCTTTTTTCAGTTTCATCATGATTTTTGATTTCTTTCTCATCCGGCTCTTTATTGCATGTTTCACAGCCATTTTCCTGAAATACTCCTCTTAATCTCCTAAGAAGCCCTTCATCTGCCTGCATGCTTTCTGAATGCGCTTCATCGTTCTCATAATCGCCAATGAATATCCTTCGGAGCTTATCCCCTGCCATTTTTCTCACCTGATTCCAGCGCAAACCTGATGTCCAGGTATTCCCTGTCAAGAGGGCTTATCCTCATTGCAGAGCCGTTCTTCTCAATTATGTATTCTGCAAGGAGAAGGTTCCAGCTTGACTTTACTGCCTCATCAGATGTAATTTTCCTAATCTGATGCGAACTGCACCATATTTCGCATTCAAGCACTTTCTCTTTTGATTCAGCTGAGAATGCCGCTCTTGAGTTCCTCGCTGCATCATCCCTGATGAATTCAGCAATGCTTCTGTATGCATCTCCAATTGAATTAGTTGCATATGCTTCAAAATTTCCGAGAGCTGAAAAATCATACTGCATTGCCTTGAAGTTTTCTGTGCAGCTTTCTTCTGCAATCTTTTTAAGGGAAACCATTCTCCTGTCATCCTCTCCCAGGAAGGAGTCAAATGCCGAGTAGGCGGTAAGAAGCTTTTTCATCTCTTCTTTTAGTTCAGAATCAGCTTTTCCCATTGCAATCTCTTTTTCTATTTCCTGGATTTCTGTTATCTCGCTTATTGCGCTTTTCAGGATGTATGGGAGCGCCCGGTTTTCAGCTGCGCACTGCTCAGAAGAATATGGCTCAGCAATATAGCTCATAAGGGCTTCTTTCGCCTTTCTGGTTTTTTCAATCCTTAATGACGGCTCATCTATGATTATGCTTCTTGAGCTGATATTCTCTCCGATCTCATTGCAGTATGCCATCATCATCCTGCTTATTTCAGAAATCTGCACGCCTATCAGGGGCGCTGACTCATACCTGCAGAAAATTGAGCTGTCCTGGTTTGAGAATCTCTCAGCCCTTTTTTCCCTCTCCTCTTCCCTTTTCATGAAGGAGCTTTTGTATTCCTTTTCAGACATTTCCATTTTTCTCACTCTCGGCAAGCTCTTTTGCGGCAATTTCGATTGCCTTTTTTTCTTTAACAATACTTTCTTTGATTTTTTTTATTTCGCTTTCATATGTGACTTCTCTTTGGCTCATCTCATTATGGTATCTGTTTTCTATTGCTTTAGCAAGTTCATTTATCCCAATCCTCTCAAATCCCAGATTTATCCTTCTCTTCTGCTCAGGATAGGGAAGATCGCATAATCCCTCAAGCGCGCTTTCCTTCAATGCCTCATCCTGAAGCATTCTCATCGCCTTCGTTAAGTCTCTTGGGCTGAGTTCCTCACTGTATTTCATGCAGAGTTCAGCTGCTTTTTCCCATTCATTTTCGCTTATTCTCACATATCCTGATTTTATCCCCTTCTCAAGCTTAATTTTCAGGAATTCAGAGTATTCTCTTTTTGTTTTTGGCCCAGGCACATTGAATGAGGCTTCCCCTATCCTTTCAATCAGCGCATCATCCAAGTCGCCTGGCTTGTTGCTTGCAGATATTATCATGTAATTTCCGTAATATGGAGTGTCTATCCCTTCTATCAGCTGCATAAGGTAAATTGTCATGCTCTTGTCAGGCGCATTTGAGGATTCATCTGAGCGGCTTATCACAAGCCCGTCTATGTCATCTATAAATATAACCCCGATATTGTCCGGATTCATCGCCTTCTCGACTTTGCTTTTCAGGATTTCCTCTGTTTCGCCGTACCATTTCTTCTTTATTGAGGAGTCTATCGGGACCCAGGAGAACTTCTTCCCTGTCTTTTCAGAGAGCCCGCTCATGTAGTTTCTTGCTGCAGAGGCAATGCTTGTCTTTCCTGTTCCTGGCCTTGCATACATGAAAACTGTTCTTGGTATGTGGGTTGATTCTGATATTGGATTTTTCTTTGTTTTTGCGTCATAGAGGAATAGCATGTCAGCGTATTTCTTGAGCGCAGTCTTAGCCTCGCTGTTCCCTATTA
>JAPLZQ010000027.1 GCA_026394965.1 Candidatus Woesearchaeota archaeon | reverse complement strand
GCACTAGAGTCAGCAGAAGACGACAGATTCCTTGATGTAGATGTAATAATCTTTCGAAAGACAAGGAAGAGCGCATACAGGAAAGTCAACTACAAGACAAGAATGAGAAAGCTGTTCCAGGATTCTGTAGCGCCGCTCAAGGAAATACTTGCAGAGGCAATAAACCGCGAATACATAAAAAAGGGCGACAGGGTTGTTTGCGTGCAGGACGGAAGCCTTGGGATGGGATACAAGGGGCTCCTTTTCATATTTGACGTGGATAACATATTTTTCAGCATAAGTGCAACACACCTGAGCGAAGGAATGAGCTCAGACGTGATTGAGTCAGTGATAAACATAGCGCTTGAAATCAGCAAGGAAGGATTCGAGGGCAAGTCAGTCGGGACGGCATTTGTAATCGGCGACAGGGACGAGCTCTTAAGATACAGCAAGCAGATGATAATCAACCCCTTTGCAGGATACCCTGAGGAATGCAGGCGGATAACAGACCCCGAGTTAAAGCAGACTATCAAAAACTTCGCACAGCTCGACGGGGTCTTCCTCATTGACACAGGGGGCGTTGTGCTCTCAGCAGGGGTTTACCTGAATGTAGACGTGGACAAGGAGCTGTGCGATTCCCTCATAGGCTTCGGCACAAGGCACAGGTGCTGCGCAGCAATAACCAAATGCACAAGCGCAGTCTCTGTCGTGCTGAGCCAAAGCGGGGGAAAGATAAGGATTTTCAAAAACGGCAAGATAATACTTAAGATGCCATGAGGAGAAAAAATGGCGCACTCATATTCATTGTTTAACAAACAATTGAAGCAAACGTTATATAAAAAGAGAAGAAGGGTTTCGGCAAGGCGCTATCTTTCCCCTTCTTCCTTTTTATTTTTCCTTATGAGGCAGGGATTTCTGGCTCCAATTAAATTAATTCTTGCAATAGGGATTATCATTTATTCAAAGCCATCGCGCAAAGTTCTCAGGATAAAATGTAAAGGCTCGCCGGTTGGAAGGCTCCTTGTGATAAGAAAAAGCCCGGCATGATTCTTTTCATAATAAACAGAATATTTTTAAAGAAGCATATTCTCCACTAAAAAGACGGGCTTGTGGTCTAGTGGTTATGACGCTGCCTTCACGAGGCAGAGGTCCCCAGTCCGAATCTGGGCAGGCCCATTAAATGATTCCAAAACATTCTTTTTTTCTGGCTTTCGACCTGAAATGGAAGAATTTCCGTCACAAATGAAATTCCGATAGTTTTTTAAACAAGGGCATAATTCCCAATCTTAAGTAGAAATAATTAATCTTTCTAAGTGGAATTCAAAATCATCAATTTTGACTTGGATTCAATTGAAAAGTTTAGGAAGCTTTTTATAAGAGCCTCACTATATTTTCTCTCAGAGGATTTATTGTTCCTATTGATTTAAATAAAAAAATAAATAAAAACAAAAAATTAGTTAGAATTGCGAATTGAGAAATTCCAAATCTGAAAAATTAAAATCAGGAAGTGATTTTATGATAGAAATATGCGCAGTTGGCGGATACAACGAAGTGGGCAAGAACATGACTGCCATAAAAGTGGATAATGAGGTAGTGATACTTGACATGGGGCTGTACCTTGACAAGTACATTTCCTGCAGGGGAGAGGATGACACAAACAGATTAAGCGTGGCTGAACTGATACGCGCAGGCGCAGTTCCCGATGACACAGTAATTAAGGAATGGAGGGCGCAGGTGAAGGCGATAATACCAACTCATGCGCACCTTGACCATGTGGGAGCAGTTCCCTTCATGTCAAACCACTACAACGCCCCGATTATAGGGACGCCTTACACAACAGAAGTGATAAATGCGATACTGCGGGATGAGAAGATATCGCTGAAGAACAGGATAAAGACAGTCAATCCGAATTCAAGATTCCAGCTCTCAAAAAACATTGAAATTGAATTCATAAATGTAACGCACTCAACGCCGCAGACAGTGATGGTTGCAGTGCACACAAAATACGGGACAATCCTTTATGCCAACGACTACAAGTTTGACTCATTCCCGATAATCGGGAAGAAGACAAACATGAAGAGGCTAAAGGAGCTCGGGAAAGAGGGCAAGGTTCTTGCGCTCATACTGGACGGAACAAGGGCAAAGAGCGAGAGCAAGACTCCATCTGAAACAGTTGCAAGGGAGATGCTTAAGGATGTTCTCCTTGGAACAGAAAATTCAAGAAACCTGATAATTGTAAGCACCTTTTCAAGCCACATTGCAAGGCTCAAATCAATAATTGAGCTGGGAAAAAAACTCAACAGGAAGATAATGTTTGTGGGAAGAAGCCTTTCAAAATATGTGGGCGCAGCAGAGAAGATAAAAATAGTCAACTTCTCAAGGACAGTCCAGATGCTTAAATACGGAAAGGATGTCAGGCGCGCATTCAACAAGATTAACTCAGCCCCTGACAGGGGGAAATACATGCTTGTTGTGACAGGGCACCAGGGGGAACCTAACTCAGTGCTCTCCAAGATAGCGTCAGGCGACCTTCCGCTGAAGCTTCATTACGAGGACCAGGTGATATTTTCCTGCAATGTTATTCCAACACCCATGAATGCGGCAAACAGGGAAGTGCTTGAGGAAAAGCTCAGAGAAAGCAATGTGAGAATATTCAAGGACCTCCATGTTTCAGGGCACGCCTCAAAAGAGGACCACAGGGACTTAATCAACCTTGTAAAGCCAAAGCACATAATACCTGCGCACGGGGACATACTTATGACCTCAGCACTCTCAGAGCTTGCTGTTGAGATGGGATACACTCCGGGAGTAAGCGTCCATGTGATGCAGAACGGGCAGAAGATATTCTTCTAGATGTTCTGAATGAAATGATTTTTTTATAAAATTTCATCTGAATCTTTCGGAAAGATTTTTATATTGTGCTGCATGAATCAGGAGTATGCCTGGCTTTTACGACCTGCAGGACAAGATTAAGCATCATTTTGTCTTCAAGGGCTCAGAGATAAGAGCGCTTCTGATAACAATATTTGCCGCAGCATTCATACTCTCATTCCGGGACTGGGGCGGAAACTTATTTAACCTCTCAACAGGGCTGATGAACCTTGCCAATGCATTCCTGATAGTGGGGCTTGCTCTTATTGTCAAGATATCTGTTCAGAAGATATATGCGCTTCACCTGGGATACAAGTTTGAGTACAAGATGTGGATTTATGGGCTAATCGCATCGCTTATCCTCTGCTTTGCAACAAACGGATATGTATTCTTCCTCGCGCTTGGCGGATTCATAATTGCGATGATGCCCGGGCACAGGCTCGGATATTTCAGGTATGACATAAACTATTACGGAATTGCTGTAATCGCGCTAATGGGCCCTCTTGCAAACCTGGGGCTTGCGCTTTTCTTCAGGATGTTTTCTGCAATCCCAAACCCGCTTATACACGATGCCATGGTATTCAATGCGCTTATTGCAGCATTCTCAATGATACCCTTGCCGCCTTTTGACGGCAGCAAGATATTCTTCGGCTCAAGGAGCCTTTATGCGTTTTCTGCAGCAGGGATAGTTTTTATTTCAGCATTCATGTTCTTCATAGAAAGCATTCCCCTTCTGATACTTTCAGCCCTCATATTTGCAATAATAATTCTTGCAGGATATTATTTCAGGTATGAGTTCAAGTGAATCTGAATTCAGGTTAATCCCCGCATTTTAAAAGGCAAAAAGGGAAAGAATAAAAGCAGACGATAAAACCTTCTCTTCCATGAAATCCCAGGAGATAGCAAAGGGAATATGGAAAATATCAGGAAACTCAAACGCCTACATAATAAAAAAGCGGGAAATCGCAATTGATGCAGGTGATTATTCTGAGAGAAGGGACTTTGAGGAGGAAGTGAGAAAGATAATCCCCCCTGAGTCAATAAGGCAGGTCTTTTTCACCCACCTACACTATGACCATGTTGGAAATTACGCCCTGTTCAGCAATGCAAAGCTCTGCGCATCAGAGGAGGAGATTAAATTTTTTGAAAAAGACAGGCTTGGCGCGCTGATAAACATTGAGCTTTCAGGAAAATTCAGCGGAAAAATATTTTCAGCAGAGAAAGAGCTTGAGGGAAGCAAATTTCTTAAAATCATTGAGACTCCCGGGCACACAGGGGGCTCTGCATGCTATTACATGCAGAAGGAAAAGATTCTTTTTTCAGGAGACACAATCTTTTTAAGGGGATATGGAAGGACTGACCTTCCTGGCGGCTCAATTGAAAAATTAAGGGGCTCAGTCAGGAAAATAAAAGGGCTTGAATACCGGATTTTATTCCCGGGGCACGATTATTAATCCCGCACTGGACATAAAAGACACTTACAGCAAATCTTTTTAAACCAAACGGCACTCATTTAAAAGGGGAATATGGATAATCAGGGCAATGAAAAAAAGGACGCAGGAGATGGAATGCCCAGCGAAAGCGATAAGGAAAAAACAATCCGGCTCAGGAATTTCATTCCAAGGCTTTACCAGCAGACAATATTTGCAACAGCCGCTGAAAAAAACACCCTTGTGGTCCTTCCGACAGGGCTTGGAAAGACGGCAATTGCGCTTATGCTTGCAGTCAAGAGGCTCAATGATTTTCCAAATTCAAAGGTTCTGATACTTTCGCCAACAAGGCCTCTTGCAGAGCAGCACATAAAATCCTTCAATAACTTTCTCGATATCGCTGACGGAAATTCAGCTGTATTCACAGGCTTCATGCCTCCAAATAAGAGGGAAAAGCTCTGGAAAGAGCTAAGAATAATCTCATCAACCCCCCAGGGATTTGAAAATGACATAATCTCAGGAAAGATAAACCTCAAAGAGGTAAGCCTCATAATATTTGACGAGGCGCACAGGGCTGTTGGGGACTACTCATACAATTTCATTGCAAAGGCGTATCAGAAAAAGGCGGAATTCCCAAGGATTCTCGCCTTGACAGCCTCTCCGGGAAGCACTGAGGAAAAGATAAAAGAGGTGTGCAAGAATCTTTTCATCGAGGGCGTTGAGATAAGGAACGAATCTGACCCTGATGTAAAGCCGTATGTCCAGCGCATGGACATTGAATGGGTGCCTGTAGTGCTGCCGCCGGACTTTCTGCAGATAAGGAAATACCTTATGGACTGCTTCAACTCAAAGATTGATGAGATAAACAGCAGGGGATTCATAGGAAAGCTTTCGCTCGGGCTCAGCAGGAGGGAGCTCCTTGAGATTTCAGCAAAACTCCATGCAAGCCTTGCATCAGGTGAAAAGGATTACATGGCTATGCAGGCAGTTTCCCTCCTTGCAGAGGGAATGAAAGTCCAGCATGCACTTGAGATGCTGGAAACCCAGGGAATAAGCCAGCTCTACCAATACTTCAGAAAGCTTGAGGATGAGTCAGTCAATACAAAAGTAAAGGCAGTAAAAAAGCTCGTGGTGGACTTGAATTTCAGGTCAGCATATGCAAAGACAAGGATACTCTATGAAGGGGGGATTGAGCACCCGAAAATTGCAAAATTAAGGGAAATAATAAACGCAGAAGTGTCAGGGAAAAAGGACATAAAAATAATCATTTTCACCCAATACCGCGACTCTGCAACAAAGATATTCTCAGAGCTTAATTCAATTTCCGGCGTTACACCAAACATATTTGTGGGGCAGGCAAAGAAGAAAGACACAGGCATGAACCAGAAGGAGCAGAAGGCAATACTTGAGAAATTCGGGAACGGCGAATTCAACACAATGATTGCCACCTCTGTCGGCGAAGAGGGGCTGGACATACCTCAGGTTGACCTTGTAATATTCTACGAGCCAATACCATCTGCAATCAGGACAATCCAGAGACGGGGAAGAACAGGGAGGCAGGAAGCGGGAAGGGTGATTGTGCTTTTCACAAAGAACACAAGAGACGAGGCATACAGATGGTCTGCATTCCACAAGGAAAAGAGGATGAAGAGAACCATTGAGGAAATAAGAAGCAGCATGAGCATAAAATCAGAGCACAACACTGCAGACATAAAGCCGTCATCAATAGGCAAGGAGAAAAAAGACTCTGAACTGAAGGACTTTATGCCTGAGGGGGAAGAAATAAAAATGATTGTGGACCACAGAGAAAAGTCCTCAAGCCTTGTCCGCGAGCTTTCTGAAGCGGGAATCCGCCTGCAGATGGAGAGCCTTGACATTGCTGACTATGTGCTAAGCAGCAGGGTTGCAGTTGAGATAAAGCGCGTTCAGGATTTTGTTGACTCAATAATTGACGGAAGGCTGCTCTCACAGATAAGGAGCATGAAGGAAAATTATGAGCATCCGCTGATTATAATAGAGGGAACAGAGGACATCTATTCTGCAAGGAAGATACACCCCAATGCCATAAGGGGAATGCTCTCCACAATAATAATTGACTATGCAATCCCGATAATCCAGACCAGGAATTTCAGGGAAAGCGCTGCAATGCTCACCCTGATTGCAAGAAGGGAGCAGATAGGAAGGGAAAACGGGTTTTCAGCGCACGCAGAAAAGAGGAGGGGAAGCCTGAGGGAGCAGCAGGAATACATTGTCTCATCGCTTCCCGGGATAGGAAGCGAACTATCAAGGAACCTTTTATCCCTATTCGGCTCAGTAAAGGCAATAGTCAATGCATCTGAAGATGAGCTGAAAAAGGCAAAGCTCATTGGCGAGAAAAAGGCAAAGGGAATACGGCAGGCAGTTGATTCAGAATATGAAAAGAAGGATGAAGGGAACGATTACGGGATTTTCTCAGGTGAAGGCAGCGGAAGCTGCAATGACTCAACCCTTTATTCTGAAAAGCCATAAAATCAATAAAAAATAAAAAACAAAAAAATATTAACTTATTGCTTCATCTATCCTTACTGCACTTGTTTTTCCGTGGAAAAGGAAAAAACAGAAAAAAAGGGGGCAGGAAAGAAAAAATGGAGAAATGGAAGAAAATTCTCTCAGATTCAGCTGACGAAAAGACAATATCAAAATTTCTGAAAAGATTCAGGCTTAAGAAAAGCGAGATAGATGAGATAAAGAGAATAAGCAGGACTTACCCCATGCGCGTAAATCCCTATTATCTTTCCCTCATAAAAAAGAAGGGGGATGCAGTATGGGCTCAGTGCATACCTGATATCAGGGAACTCAAGGACAGGTTCGGCTTTGAGGATCCTTTGCACGAGGAGATAGACAGCCCGGTTCCAGGGCTTACGCACAGGTATCCTGACAGGGTGCTTCTTCTTGTTAAGAATCAGTGCTCAATGTACTGCAGGTTCTGCACAAGAAAGAGGAGAGTCGGGGACTCCCTGAATGAAATCAGCAAGAGCCAGATTCTCAGAGGGATAGAATACATCAGAAAGCACAGGGAAGTGAGGGATGTTGTAATCTCCGGCGGAGACCCGCTCCTTCTTGATGACAGGCAGATTGAATTCATACTGAAGAAAATCAGGGCAATAAAGCACGTGGAAATAATAAGAATCGGGACAAGAGTGCCCTGCACCCTTCCCCAGAGGATAACAAAGAAACTATGCAGGATGCTTTCAAAATACCATCCGCTCTACATAAACACGCACTTCAACCATCCAGATGAGCTCACAAAAGAGAGCATAATGGCTTGCGGAATGATGGCTGATGCCGGAATTCCTCTCGGAAACCAGACAGTCCTCCTGAAAGGGATAAATGACAAGCCGGAAACAATGAAAAAGCTTGTCCAGAAGCTTCTTGTTGCGAGGGTAAAGCCGTATTACCTCTACCAGGCGGACATTGTAAAGGGAACAAACCATTTCAGGACAGATGTGAAGACAGGAATAAAGCTGATTCACGCCTTGCGCGGCTTCACAAGCGGAATGGCTGTTCCGCATTATGTAATTGATGCGCCCGGCGGCGGGGGGAAAACACCTGTTGACCTCGGCTACATCGTCGGAGAGAAATATGACAGGAAAGGAAAATACCGCAAAGTCGTAATGAGAAACTACAAAAAAAGGATTTACGAGTATCCCCTGCCTAAATAATTTCTCCCAGATTTTTTTAGTGTTTTTAGTTTCCTTTTTTTACCGCAGTTTTTTATTATTTTTTATTTTCTGATTTATTGAACCTGAAATTAAATTTTTCAGCGCATTATTTTTCCGACGGATAATTTTACCGCTCTTTCCATTGAAGCGGGAGAATCTTTATTTTGCGGCTTTTTTTAAAATTTTCCCGTCGGAATTTTTTCAAAATAATTAAATATATAAATGAGTTCAGCATTACATCAATTATAAAAAAATCATAAAAATTAAAATCAAAAAATCAGGAAAATCAAAGATTCATGCTCAAAAAAAGCAGTGATTGACAACAAACAAGGAATAAAAGACTCATGAGGTGCCTTCTAGGGAAAGCATTCTAACCCTTCTAAAAGATGACGCTGTGCATTGCCATAACATATAATCTAAAAAAAGAACTGCCCAAAAACC
>JAPLZQ010000026.1 GCA_026394965.1 Candidatus Woesearchaeota archaeon | reverse complement strand
GGCAGGATTTCGCTTGACAAGACCACAAGGATTTGCGCACACTGCGGATTCGGAAATTCCAAAAGAATAAGGCAGTATAAATGGATTAAAGCAGGAAAGCGCGGACTCACTAAAAAGGGAAATTAAGCCATTTAATTTTTTTATTTAGTTTTTTATTCGAAATTCTTTTTCTGTTTTTTAATCATTTTTTAACTTTATGCCTGCATTCTGAATTATCACTTTTGGAAGCGCCCTAGAAACGCCTTTAATCGCATTCTCCGTTTTCAAATTCAGGCGCCTTATTCTCCTTATTCTTTTTTCCCTTTTTCTTGTAGCGCCCTCTCATCTCAACAACAGAAAGCCGCTCAAGCACGGGGGGCGCATCCTTGTAGTTTTTCCTGTATTCATCAACTGCTGCTGAGAAAGCCCTTTCCCAGATTTCCTGATGCTTGCTCTCAAGCGCCTGCCTGAGAAGATGAATGTCAACTGCCTTGTCCTCAACCCGCTCTGAGAAAAATGTCAGGCCGAAATCTATCAGGTGTATCTTTCCTTCAACGACAATCATGTTTGAGGTTGTAAGGTCTGCGTGGATTATGTTATTCTCATGGAGTTTTGCAACAAGAGCGCCAATTTGGCGCGAGTATTCCTCATAATTAACTTTGTTAATGATGTCTCTCAGCTTTTTTCCGTTGAGGAATTCCATGCTGAACCTGTTGTTCTTGTAATCCTCTGAAATAATCCTTGCAGTGGGAATCCCGAGAGTTGAGAGTTTCTTCATCACCTTAACTTCCCTTTTTGTCCTCGCTTTTCTAAGGCTCTCGTCAATCTCCTTGAGCCTGTATGATTTAGGGACTCTCTCCTTGATTATAATTCCGCCTTCCTTTACAATCTCAGCCTCTGCTCCTCTTGCAATAACCTCTCTTTCCATTGTGAAATTCAGATTGCCTGATTTCATTAAATATTTTTGCTTTTTTTTGGAAAAAGATTTTTAAATTGCCCTCCCATTCTCCTCTTCATGCACCTTTTAAGGGTTTTTGGGCTTGATATTGAAATGATAGGAAAGTCCCTGCTGATTCACAGCAGCGCCTATTCAGCCCTCTCAATTGCAGACCTTCACATCGGCTATGAAGAGGCGCTTAATAAAGAGGGAATCCTGATGCAGAGGTTCCAGCTTGCTGAAATGGAAAGGGCTCTTGAAAAAATATTCTCCATCTTGAAAAAGGATTACAAAATCGGAATTCTTGATGAAATCATAATAAACGGAGATTTAAAGCACGAGTTCGGAAAAATATCGTCTCAGGAATGGAGGGAAACACTGAGGATGCTCGAACTGATTTCTGGGCATGCAAAGAAAGTAATCATAGTCAAGGGAAACCATGATAATATAATGGCTCCTATTGCCGAAAAGAGAAAATTGGAGCTTGTTGCAAGCCATAAAATCGGGAAAATCCTCTTTACCCATGGAAACCATATTCCTGGAAAAACCGAGCTCGCGGATATTGATTCTGTTATAATAGGGCATGAGCATCCTGCTGTATCAATAAGAGAAGGGGTGAGAAGCGAGATTTTCAAGTGCTTCCTTCTCGGAAAATGGAAAGGAAAAAATCTTATTGTGATGCCCTCATTT
>JAPLZQ010000025.1 GCA_026394965.1 Candidatus Woesearchaeota archaeon | reverse complement strand
AAAGAGGGGCTTGAAGACAATTGTTTCGGACGGCTGCAATATTCCATTGCCTGATTCCAGCTTTGACTTCGCTGTTTCAGTTGCCTCATTCCAGTATGTTTCAAAAAAAAGCAGAAGAAAATTTCTTTCTGAACTAAAGCGCGTTGCAAGATTCGGGGTTGTGCTTTACACTCCTGTTGACTCATCGCTGAAAACAGAGGAAAAACTTCATTCCTTCAGGAATTCAATTCATTACCCTGACCCCTGGCTTGAGATGGAGTTAAAAGCAGGGCTTCCAAATCTTTCAATTATTAAAAGCGAGTTTTTACGCGCAAAAATTTATGGAATCCAGAACAGGGAAGTGTGGTATAAGATTATGGTTCTTGAGAGCATTCCTGTTCTCAACCTTTTTATTCCCGGAATTTTCTATGCCCTTTTTTTGAGGCATTATGACAGGGGAAATCCCATTGCCTATGTTGTTTCATGGAATAAGCAGAGAATCGTTAAAAAATAATTAAATTTATATAGGATATTCCAACCATTTGAATATTAAAACGGGGGGTTAAAATGGCAGACAAGTATTTTGACGGCAAAATCGTTATGGTCACTGGAGGAACTGGCTCTTTCGGGCACAGCATAGTGAAAAAGCTTCTTAAGAAAAATGTCTCAGAGATAAGGATTTTCAGCAGGGATGAGAAGAAGCAGGATGATATGCGCTATGAGTTCTTCGGGGAAAAAAGGATAAGGTATGTGATAGGCGATGTGAGAGACAAGGATTCCCTGAGAAGGGCAATGCGCAATGTGGATATAATTTACCATGCAGCTGCCTTAAAGCAGGTTCCACAGTGCGAGGAAAATGCTTTCCAGGCTTCTCTTACAAACATTGTGGGCGCCCAGAATATTGTTGATGTAGCATTTGAATGTAATGTGGACAAGGTTATAGCAATAAGCACAGACAAGGCAGTTGAGCCTGTAAATGTCATGGGAATGACAAAAGCTGTCCAGGAAAGGATAATGATTTCCGCGAACAAGCATAAAGATGGAAAAAGAACGAAGTTCTGCTGTGTAAGATACGGAAATGTTCTTGCATCAAGGGGCTCTGTAGCGCCTCTCTTCTTCAAGCAGATTGCAGAGGGAAAGCAGATTACAATAACTGATGACAGGATGACAAGGTTCATACTGGTTCTTGACCAGGCGATAGAGCTTGTCTTCAAGGCAACTGAGCTTATGGTTGGCGGTGAAATTTTCATACTTGAACTTCCAAGCCACAAAGTCAAAGACCTTGCAGAGGCGATGATAGAGGAATTCCACTCAAAGAACAGGGAGATAAAAAAGGTGGGCATGAGGCCCGGCGAGAAGATTCATGAAACCCTTATTTCTCCAACTGAATCTCTGCGGACAATAAAAAGAGACGGCTATTACATAATCCTTCCGCAGATAGAGATAAAGGAGATTGAAGAAAAATACCCTCATTATTCAAACAAGGATGTTTTCAGGTTCTCTTCTGACACTGCAAAGCGCCTGACAAAGGAAGAGCTTAAGGCGCTTTTGAGAAAGGATGAGCATTTCTTCAAAGACGATGAAAAAATATAAGCTTTTTATAACAGGCGGAAGCGGGATGCTTGGCTCAGCCCTCTGTTTTGAATTGGGAAAATCATATGAGATTACTGCATCCTACAATTCATTTCCTGTGAGTTTTGCAAATGCAGAATTTGTAAAGATTGAGCTTTCTGATTACCAGGAATCTGAGCGCATAATCTCAGGTGCAAAGCCGGATTTTCTGATTCACGCAGCAGCAATCACAAATGTTGATTTGTGCGAGGAAAATCCCATTCTTGCAGAAAAAATCAATGCAGAGGCAACTGAAAACATCGCTAAAATCTGCCGCGAGCACAGGATAAAAATGGTTTACATCTCAACTGACTACATATTTGACGGGAAAAGGGGAAATTATTCTGAAAAAGACATTCCCTCGCCGATAAATGTTTATGCAAAGACAAAATATGAAGGCGAACTTAATGTGTCAAAAACTCTTGATGATTTTCTGATAATAAGGACATCGCTTTTTGGATGGAACATTGAGAGCAAGAAGAGCTTTGTGGAATAGGTTTTCAATCTCGATTCTTCCCTGATAAAAGAGGTTGACACAGGTGCTCTTGAGAAAGTCATAGGCAAAAGAAAGGCAAACCGCCCAAAAAACGTCTCATTGGATGTTTCAAAGATAGAAAAGGCGCTTTCCCGGAAGATGCATTCTGTAGAGGACTCAATAAAAAGCATGAAGATTATTGAGAAAGAATTTAAAAACTCATTCACCATCAGCAATTGAATAAAATGAGAGTTTCAGGTGCGCAATATGCAGTTTGAGCAAAAGAAGATTGAAAAGAAGGAAGATGAGCGCGGATGGTTCTCTGAAATCCTGAGAGACGATGACCTTTCTGAGAATGACAGGAAGAGATTTGGGCAGTTCGGGATAACTGCTGCAAAGGAAGGGGTTGTAAAAGGCAACCACTACCATAAGAGAAAGCTTGAATGGTACTGCGTGATTAAGGGAAAGGCGCTTATAGTTCTTGAGGACAATGAAACAGGCGAAAGAAAGGAGATAATACTTGATGAGAAGAGCCCTGAGCTCCTTAAGATATTCCCAAACACATCCCACGCAATAAAGAACATTGGAACTGGAATTATGCTCCTTTTGATTTACACAAATGAGCCTTTTAACAAAGAAGACCCTGACACATACAAAAGTGAAATTAAAATTTAGATGGTTGAAATGAGAGAAAAAAAGGTTACCGTATTCTTTGACTTTGAGGCCTGGTGGGAGGCTCCTTACCGGGGCAGGTTTGACATTGAGAGAATAACCCGTCAAATCCTTGAAGTCCTTGACAAAAACAGGATTTCTGCAACATTCAATACCTGCGGTGTTGTTGCAAAGTTCTTCCCTGAACTTGTTGGCGAAGTGCATTCAAGAGGGCATGAGATTTCATGCCACGGGAACAGGCACGAAAACTTTGCGCAGCTTTCCCGTGCTAAAGCAAACTCTGCCCTTGATTCTGCTGAGAATGAAATTAGGAAGGCAACAGGGCACAAGCCAGAAGGGATAAGGTTTCCATGGATGTTTTCAACAGAGCTTTCATACATTGTTGCAAAAGAGCGCGGATACAAATGGGCGAGCAATTACCATGTTCCCCTTCCTGAGGCATTTGGGCGCCCGGATTACCATTCCTCAAGCTATTCTCTTGCGAGGATGCTTTTTTATGTAAAGGAAAAGTTCTCTGAAAAAAAGCCCTTTTTGAAAAACGGGCTTGTTGAAATTCCAGTTCTTTCCTCAAGCGACGGAGAACTTCTTTCCCTTGTAAGCCCTGAGCAGGATTCAGGGAGAGATTTCCTGAATTATTCCCTCCGCACATGGAAAAGGCAGTTCCTGCATTCAGGCGAGTATTTCAACCTGAATTTTCACCCGTGGCTCATCGGCTCTGGAAACAGGATAAAACTGCTTTCAGACATTCTCGCATTCATAAACGAGAAAAAGAGGGATAAAAATGTGGTTTTTGTGAAGGGCATTGAGATTGCTGAGAAATCCCTGAGGCAGGTAAAGGCATGAGCAAGATTTCTAAAAAGAAAAGCCCATTAGTTTCGCTTTCAATTCTTAATTATAACGGAAAGGAGCTCCTTAAGATAATACTTGACTCAATAAAGAGGATAAAATACTCCAATTTTGAGACAATTGTGGTTGACAATGATTCAAAAGACGGCTCAGCAGAATTTCTCAGGAAGAATTATCCCTGGGTTAAGTTAATTAAGAACAGCAGGAACACTGGATACCCGGCACTAAACCTGGCTGTATCAAAAGCAAGGGGGAAATACCTGCTTTACCTGAATAATGATATGGAACTAAAGCCCAACTGCATTGAAGAGCTCATCAAAGTTATTGAAAAAGATGAAAATACTGCAATGGTCTCCCCCAAGCTCATAAATTTCTACAACAGGAAAACTGATTTTTCAGGCACGTGGATTTCGCGCTCCTTTTACGCGGGATATCTGAAAGGCGCAAAAAATAACATCAGGGAAATTCCATATTCAGGATGCGCCCTGATAAGAAAGTCAGCAATAAATAATCTTTCATACCTCTTTGACCCCGATTATTTTCTCTACGGTGAAGATGTTGATTTGGGAATGAGATTAAGGCTTATCGGGCTTAAGGCGCTTTATGTCCCCTCTTCAGTAATCTATCACATGGAAAGGAAAACAACAGCAAAGGTCGCCACTAACTCAAGGCTTGTTTACCTAATGGAAAGGAATCTTCTCACAACATTCTTCAAGTGCCTTTCAAGAGGAAAAATAATGCTTTTCTTTCCCTATGTCTTTTTCATGAGGTTCGTTGCAATTATAAGAGACCTTTTGAAACTTGATTTCAAGTCAGCATTTTCAAGGGTGAAGGCAATATTCTGGATTATTTTCAGAATCCCCACAATTGCAAGGAAAAGGAATTTTGTCCAGAAGAAAAGAAAGGTTTCAGACAGATACCTGCTGTCTGTTTTCAGCGAGAAATCATTTTTCAGGCAGATGTTTCACATCTGATTTTATATCCTTTTTTCCCTTTTCAGGATTGTTATCACTGCATCTGCAAATGCCCTGACATTCTTAGGCTCAACAAGTATTCCTTTCTTGTCAATCACTTCAGGATGCGAGCACAGATTAAATGCAACAACCCTTTTTCCGCACGCCTGCGCTTCTGCAATCGGAAGGTCATACCCTTCCCATAGAGTTGCTGTTGTGTAAATGTCGCATGCAGAATAATACTCTGCCATCTCCTCATCCTTGACAACGCCTGCAAATATCACATTTTTTGAAGAGGATTCCTTCAGTTTTTTTGAATATGAGTCAAATGAGTGCTTTCCCA
>JAPLZQ010000024.1 GCA_026394965.1 Candidatus Woesearchaeota archaeon | reverse complement strand
TTTTGTCATCAAATCCTCAAAGTTTGAGTAGCTCTCATTCTTTATCAGGATGTTTCCAACCCTGTTCATTCCCTTTTCATGAAGAGCAATATCATCTGCCTGAAAGCTTCCTATGCTGAACCTTTCATTGTTTGCGCGCATTATATCCTCTTCCAGCCCCCCGACTGTTGTTACAATTATGTCAGCCATGCCGAGGCTTATCAGCTGGGCAAAAAATCCCCTTAAGCCTGAAGTCACCATGTTTGATGTGAATGTCAAGAAAATCTTAGCGCCTTCTTTCTTCATTTTTGAGATTATGTCAGATGCCTTGGCAAGCGAAATGCTCTGGAATCCCACTCCAGAAAGCCCGCTCACAAACTCGCTTACTGTTATTCCTTTTTTCCATTCCAAATCCTTTACATAATTCATATTGATTACCTCATTGTTATTTTGGAAAATTAAAAATTTAAAAAGCATTGGTTTAGCCAATTGCAAAATCTTTATTGATAGAACTAAGTTACGATAATTTATCTTCCTGAAGCGCTCACTGTGTCAAAGAGCGCATTTTCGCTTTCAAAGCAGTCAACCTTTATTATTCCCTTCATTGCCCTCTGGAATCAGGGGGCGGTTTATAAATGTTTTGCATTTTCTTTTCATCTATATGCTCTTAAAAGATGTTTTCAAAATACAAAAAGTTAAAAGCAGGCTCCGTAAGCAGGTTTGAATCAGAAAAAAACAATGATTAAAATGGCAAAGCGCATATGCATACTTTCTGGAAAAGGCGGGGTAGGAAAGACTTTTGTTTCCCTGAACATAGCATCTGCATTTAATGCAATAGGAAGGTCAGTGATTCTTCTCGATGCAGACATGAACTCCCCTGACCTTTCAACATCCCTTAACATGAGCTTTTCAGACAAAAGCCTTCAGAAGGCAATTTCAGGAAGCTCAAAAATCTGCGACTGCGTCCATCTTCACTCATCCGGGCTGAAGGTAATCCCATCAGGATTATCTGAATGCATTGCAGACTCTTCCTTCTGCCGCAGGCTGAAATTCTCATTGGATGAGCTGGATGACAAGGCAGAGCTCCTGATAATCGACGGAACAGCTGGACTCTCAGGGACGTCAATCGCTCTTGCTTCATTGTCTGATGCAGTAATAATTGTAACAACTCCTGAAAAAAGCGCTGTTTTTGATTCGCTTAAGATTGTGCGCGCCCTTGAAGGCTCAAAAAAGCCGATAAGGATAATCATCAACATGAACTCGGGGCTTAATTTTGAAATGGACCGGAAAAGCATTGAAGCCCTTCTTGAAAAGAGGGTAATCCTTGAGATTCCCTCAGACCCAGAAATAAAGAAAACAATAGGAATTGGGCAGCCCATTGTTTTTTACAACAGGGAATCCAATCATTCAAGGGACTTTTTGGAGCTGGCAAAATCCATTGTCCGCGGACAATTCTAGGATTTTTTTTAAGAAAGATTTTTAAATGCCTCAGCATGCTTCTATCCTGCCACATTATGCGGGGATGCCGGAGTGGCCAAACGGGGTAGACTCAAGTCAATTGAATTGTGAGGCTTAATTGCCGATGAACCGGAGAAATCTACTGGCTTAGTGCCTACGTGGGTTCGAAACAACCGGTTACGCTCAGTTGACGCGCAAGAGCGTGGCGGGACATTCCTTCGGAAGTCCCGCAGTAGAAAATGTAACTGGTTGGCGAAAGTCCTACTCCCCGCACTTTTTTTCAGCATAATTAAAAACTCTTCTTCATTAGTAATCCGCAATGGAGAAATTTCAGGAAGCGAGGGATACTGCTAAAAGATACCTTTCGGTTGCAGAGCACATAGTTTATGTGACCTTTCCGCTGATAAAGGAAAACCGGCTGCTGCCCTCAATTGTTGAGAATATCTTCCTTTCGCTTTCAAACGGGATTAATGCTGTGCTTTATTACGACCTCCTTTTCAAGAACATACGCCCGTTTTCAGATGACTTCACCTCAAGGGCATCTGCATTCAGGGAATCCATGAAAATCCACAGGATTGAAGGGGAATATCTTGCTCTTGCAAATAAGATATGGAATATTATCCTTCTTCGCAAGAAAAGTCCTATTGTAATATCAAAGGGAGACAGCTTTGTAATATGCGATGAGAAATACAGGACAGAAGTCGTGAGCATGACTGACATCAAGGAATATCTTTCAAAAACAAAGATTTTTATAGCAAAGGTGTCTCTTATATTAAGCGAAAATGAAGGAATATTTACTGGATGCAAAAGAAGAGCTTAAACGCGCAGACCACCTGATTTATGTGAGCCTTAAGTACACAAGAACTGTGGATGTGATACGCTCCATAATTGAGCGCCTGATAAACGCATTTGATGATGCGATGATATGCTCGCTTGAAACAGCAAAGGAGCAGGGCAAGATTGAGTCCTACTCGAAAAGCGCTGTCCTGAAATGCAATGCGGTAAAGGAGCTTTTTCCTGAAAACAAGGAAATGCACGCCATGATTGATTTTTATCTTCTTCTGAGAAAGATGATACATTCAGAATACAAGAAGATAGAGGAATACAGAAGGCATGTTGCAATGCTTGTTCAGGTGGATCCCCAGAACATGATAAGCGTGGACATTGACAGGGTAAAGGAATACTATAATGAGACTGAATCTTTTGTAAATATGATTCTGGAGTCATGCGGCGGCGATGATTACACAGAAGGAGATGTTTATTTCTGAAATCTTTGTTCAGTCATTTATTTTTGTTATCTGAAATCCCTGCTTAATCCCTTTCCATTCCTGTGAAGAGAGGAAAATGTGCCTTTCAGTGTAAAATCCTTTTTCATGCTCTTTTATTGTGCAGAATTCTTCCATAATCAAATATTATCATGCAGTTTTTATAAGCGTTTTTAGGAAAATTCCGGATTAGTTATTGCAGAACCAGAATCTTTTCAGATTTAATGGAAGAATATGCGATTTATGCTAAAAAACGGCGCTAAAACTCAATACTTCAGTTTAGAGATAAGGCGCCGTTTTTGGCATCCTAAAAATCCGCGAATCAGAGAGCGTCCGATCAAACGCTCTCAGCGGATTTTTATGATTCAATCCGGCTAAATGAAATCATTAAGCGCACTTTGTGTTTTTATCCCGCTTTTCTTTTCATTTATTTCAGATGCTTTTTTTGCCCTTTTTTCCCCTGAAATCTCGTCATCTTTAAGGGCAAGGGTTCCGTATTCGCCGTCATATCCTGCATTCACCTCAAGATTTCCTTCCCTGTTTTTCATTATCAGCGCAGAAATCCTGTCCCCCAATATTTTTTTAATCTCATCTTCCGGAGTTTCCAGAAGAACATTCATCTCGCTCCCGAATGGCTTTATGAGCTCATAATAGCTTTTCCATACTGCCTTTGATGAAACAGCTGATTTCATGGATGCTGAAAGGATTTCTGAAAGGGGGATTATCCTCCTGAACGGAACTCCTGTCTTTAGAACAAAATTTTCATCCCGGTCAGAAAGCTCATTGACCCTGTGGAGAACCCCTATAGTCATCTCCTTTCTGCAGACGGGGCATATATTCTTGTTTTTAATGGACTCATCCGGGCTCATCCTTACCCTGCAGTTCCTATGCCCGTCAAAATGATACTTTCCATATGCGGGGTCAACCTCTATTGTCTCAATAAAGCCCTCTTTTGTGGCAAGCGCGTTTACTATGCTGTCATATGAAAGTTTTTTGACTTCAGCAATGTTGCACTCCCTTCCTAGGCGCCACGGCCAGAAGCTGTGGCAGTCAGAATTTGAGATGAGCGAATACCTGTCGAGCTTTGAAAGGCGCCAGTTCATCTGGGGGTCGCTTGATAAGCCGGTTTCCAGCATTCTTATGTGCTTTGCCTGGTCTGAAAAGCATTCCTCAACAGAGTCAAACCCTGACATTGAGCCGAAGAGCCCGAACCAAGGCGTCCATATATGCGCAGGGATTATCTCAATGGAATTGTCAATCTCTTTTATCTTTTCTGCGAATTCAATTGAATTAATTCCGAAGATTGGCCTTCCGTCATAGTCAAGCCGCCCCCTTTTGCCAAGCATTCCGCTTATTGCATCTGCAATCTCAAAGTTTTTTGCAAGAAGCAGCAGGTGAATCTTTCTCCCCTTTCCGCCCTGGCTGTACATCAGTGAGATTTCAGTCTGAAGGATGAAATTAAACCCCGTTCTTGTCTTAAGGATTCCTGTTCCGTCCTCAGAAAGGGAGCTCTTAAGCTCTGAAATCCAGCGCGGATGGGTGAAGTCGCCTGTTCCAAGGAGTGAAAGTCCCTTAATCCTCGCATATCTTTCAAGATTTTCTATGTCCAGCTGTCCTGAGGTGGCTCTTGAGTATTTGCTGTGTATGTGAAGGTCTGCAATTACTTTCATAAGAGCCCCCTTTTTTCCTTTTTCATTCTTATTTTCAAAGATTTTTTTTGTAGTTAATATTTTTTTGCATTTATTTTGCAAAAACCAGATTGAAACATTTATATACCTGAATGAAAATATAAATGATGCGCTGTCTGGTTAAAATGCATAAAATAAAATCAAGGAAATCTCCAATAAGGGCGTCATTTCTGAAAAGGGTTGCTTCTCATCTGAAAATTCCCAAAATCAAAGCCAGGGAAATATTCATTCTTGCGAGGAACCAGGATGACGATGGTGCAATAATGCACGGAAATCCCAATAAGCCCTATGTTGCCCTGACTTTTGATGACGGCCCAAATCCTGTTCAGACATCTAAAATCCTTGACATTCTCAGGAGATACGGGGTTAAGGCGACATTTTTCATTGTTGGGAAGAAAGCCAGGAAATACCCTGAGCTTTGCAGGAGGATTGTGGCAGAGGGGCATGATATCGGCAATCACACGTATTCCCACACCAATCTTGTTGCAAAGACAAGGAGGCAGATAAATTCAGAGATTGAAAGGGCGAAAGCTGCAATTTTTGATGTTACCGGGGTAAATCCTGTTTTTTTCAGGCCTCCCCTTGCGGTTTACAACAACAGGCTCAAAAGGATGGTTACGGAGAAGGGCTATAAGTTTGTGCTCTGGAGTGTAAGGACATACGACTCCCACATTTTCAACCTTAAAGGGCACCGCATGATTCTTCAGAACATAAGGGGAAAAATAAAAGCAGGCGATATAATCCTCCTGCACGACTCAAAATCAAGAATGAAAAGCTTTGTGGACAGGAGTGCAACAGTGAGGGCGCTTCCTCTCATTCTTGACGAAATTAATTCTAAGAAGCTTAAGCCGGTTAAGCTCTCAACTCTCCTTAAACATGCGGGCAAGAGATAACTTATTTAAATCGCACCGCAATAAGTGTTTTTAATGAAAGAAAATTTCTTACCTAAAAATCCCTCCTGTCTTGTTGTGTTCATAGAAAATGCGCCAAAAAAAGCGCTTCGCACATTATCTTCCATTCTGAAAAAAAGAGATTTTAATTATTCATTTGTTCCAAGGAAAAGCATCTCCAATCTTAAGGAGAAGGCATTTTCCGGCTTTGACCTCGTATTGACCTTGGGAGGCGATGGAACATTCCTCTCATCTGCCCATTTCAACAGGAGCCTTCCTGTCCTCGGGATAAACCTGAACCCTTCTGAAAAAGAGGGCTTTTTTACGCGGAGCAGAATGAAAAATATTGATTCAGACATTGAAAACCTGATTTGCGGAAGGTTTCATATTCTGAATCTTTTGCGTCTGGAAGCAAGGATAAACCAAAAAACCCTTCCTGAGCTTGCATTGAATGATATTTTTTTCGGAGCAGAGAAAGCATATCATGCATGCAGGTATGTTATTTCTATGGATGGCAAATCAGAGGAGCAGCGTTCATCCGGGATAATCGCCTCAACTCCCGCTGGCTCAAATGCCTGGCTTTTATCGGCAGGAGGAAAAAGGCTTCCATTATCCTCGCATAAAATTCAGTTTTTGGTGAGGGAGCCGTATTCCGGAAGGCTCACAAAGCCAAAGATAAGGGCGGGTTTTTTTGAAAAAATAAAATTTTCTCCATTAAAAAATTTCAGGGAAAGCATAATTGTTTTTGATTCTGTCAGCATACAACTACAGCCCTGCAGGACAGAATTTCACAGTAGTGCCCAAGGCTGACGCACTATGCATAAACCTCACCCCTGACGAAAGCCCTGTCCTGAAGTCCGTTTACAGTTACAGGGAAGGACTGATTCCCCGGCTTAGCCTTCACAGGTAAGGAATTGCCCATGTTTTTAAAATCTTTTGGATTTTTGCGCCTTAACAAATAAATTTATAAAATAAGAGGGATTACAAAAATGCCATGGCAGGCGCATTGCAGATAGCAAGATTTCTCAATAAAACCCTCAGGGTAAGGGCATTTTCAGATTCCTCAAAAAACGGGCTGCAGTTCAATGGAAAAAAAGAAGTGAGAAAAATAGGATTTGCAGTGGATTCCTGCCTATCGGTTTTTGAAAAAGCAGCAAGGGAAAAATGCGGCATGATAATTGTTCATCACGGGCTCATCTGGAAAGGGGATTCATTCAGAAGCATTGCTGATAAGAGGATGTCTTTTCTTAAGAAGAAAGGCATTTCACTTTACGGAGTCCATCTGCCCCTTGATGCAGACAGGAAATACGGGAATAACATAATGCTTTCAAATCTTCTTGGCATTAAAAGGATAAGGAGATTTGGAGTTTACAAAAGGCAGAGGATAGGGTTTATGGGCGAGTTTGAAAAGCCAATTTCTCTCGCCAAGGCAGTCAAAATAATTGAAAAGAGCCTGAAAACAAGATGCAAGGTTCTGAAATTCGGAAAGAGCAGTTTAAAAACAATAGGGATAATTTCAGGAGGGGGAAGCAGCATGCTGATCCAGGCAATAGACAAGAAGCTGGATGCATATCTTACAGGAGAGCTTGACCTAAG
>JAPLZQ010000023.1 GCA_026394965.1 Candidatus Woesearchaeota archaeon | reverse complement strand
ATCGAGGTAAGGTATCCCAAGCTCAACTGCGCAGATGTTAAGGTATGCCCTTGCCATTGGGTTGTCCACGCATCCCAGAATCATTTCATATCCACCTTTTTTAATAAAATCCCTGCTTATTGCTCTCATTTCCTCATTGCTGCAGGATATCCCGAAATTGCTTGAAAGAAATTTCTGAAAATGCCCGGATTCGCCTATCCTGCCGTAAATTCCCCTTGAATTTATCCGGGGGTTTATCCTTCTGATTTTTTCTGAAAGCACTTCTGCTTTTTTGGCTGATTTCCCTATTGAATAAGGATCGCAGATTAGAATCTGCCTGTTTGCATTTGCAAGCTCAACCCTGTCAAAGTCAACTATGTCAATGTTTTTCACTCCGAGAAGGGCAAGCTCAAGCGCTGCAAAGTTCCCTATTGCTCCTGCACCTGCAATCAGAATCTTTTTGTCAATTGATTCAGGTTCAGGGGATAATCCCAAGGATAAGGCATTTTCGCAGCCTTCATCATAAAAGAACCTGCTTTCATCTCCTCTGCTGTAGAGAATCCTGTGAAATGCCCTTTTTTCAGGGTCGCCTTTTATCATGAATGCGTCTTTTCTTAGAAAGTCAAGTGCAAGCCCTGCTGCAACCCCGCTTGTAACTGCGCCCTGCTCTTTTCCCCTGAAATGTTCATAGAAACCAGATGAACCCTTAACTGCTTTTTGGCTCTTATTAGGTGCATTTGGATTGTAAATCTCAGCATAGGAAAAAGTGCTGTCTGATGAAGCGCTTATGAAAGTTTTTTTGGAATTTTCGCAGTATCTCCTGCACTCTTCCTTTGATTTCGGCTCATTTGTGGCATCTATCACAACGTCAAAAGAGGATATTCCAATGCTTCTGTAATCGCAGTTAAGCCCTCTTATCTCAACATAGCTGCTTGGGTTTATCTCCTCTCTTATCAGCCATTCAAGGGATTTTGAGGATGAGCTGTAAGGCGATTTCTTAAGAGAGTGCATAAATTCATTCCTGCCCCCTTTTCCATTTTCATTTCCAAGGATGAAGATATGCCCTGCCCCAAGGACAGATAAGGATGGAGCAAAATAGTTTGCAATTGCGCCAGTTCCTATTACTGCAATTCTCCTGTTAAGAAGCGCCTGCTGGTTCCATCCGCTTATAATTTCCTGCCTTGAGAACCTGTTGTCAATCCCTGTTAAATATTCAGAGTTGGCTTCATTGCTTTCATCATTATGAATTGGATTTTGCAATTTATTTCCAAATTCATCCAGAATAGTTGGCTTCTGAACGGGATTTCTTATTCCTGTGCCTAAAGCCTTTTGAAGATGGTATTGCAATGAAGCCATTTTTACCCCTTCCCTGAAACTTTTCCTGAAAGATTGTAAAATTCAGCTATCTCCCTTCTCTGCATTTCATATATTTCCTTTTTATACATGAGGCTTTCATTATCTGAAAATGCCTGCATTATATAGGAAAGCGCCTGGATTAAAATGCTGTCCTGAGCATCTTTTTTATCATAACGAGATGCAATACTTCGGTCAATTCCTTCAATCTTCCTTTCAATTTCAGATAATTCCCTGTCTCTTAAGAGGTAAGCGCTGCTTTTAATCCCTGAAAGCACAGCCATTCCTGAAAGAGCATTGCTTTTTATGTCATCAGGAAAATTTTTGCTGTCGGCAATTATTCCTGAATAAAATTCCTCAAGCCCTGGTAAAATCCTTCTTATCTCGGGAATATCCGCCTTTTTAAGCCTCTTTTCTGAATAGTAAATCATCCTGGCTTTTCCATCATTTATCTTCTTGCGGACTCTGTCTGCCTTAATTGGAGAAATCCCTTCCCTCCAAATTAAACTGCGGTCAATGTCTGTTGTGCTGTATTTCTGCTTTGAGACATAATCCTCAAGGATTCTTTTAGACAGCTCATTTCCTGATGGCTGAGATTCTATATTATCCGGAATCAGGATGATTCCCTCCAATTGCTTGTCTTTTTGGGGCAGGGTCTGAATATCAAGAGGCTCAGGCAGGAAAAGCTGCCTATCTTTCATATTGGTTTTGTCATTATCTGAATTCAGCTTTCCAATCTCAACTCCCCTGAATTTAACAAGAAGAGAAGCCTCTTTTTTTGCAGTTTCATAAAGCTCGGATTTGTCAAATTCAAGCCCCTGGATAATTTCCAATGGGGCATCCTTTACCTTCACTGTCTCTTTTTTTCTGGGTTCAGTGTAATAAACTTCAGAATACACCTTTCCATGATTATTGACAACAACGCTGTATGCAAAATCAGTTCCTATGAATCTCTGCTCGCATATTGACCTGACTTTCATATCTGAAAAGGGGTTTTGCCCTTCAAGCTTAATCTCAAACACCTTTTTAGGGTTGTCATCTGAGGTGAGCCGGATTATTGTTTCATTTCCGCTTTCATTTTCAATTGTTTCTGCCTTCAATTCCTGCCCTGCAAGGAAAACCCTCTGCCTTCCAATTTCAAGCTGGTTGTATGCTGAAATTTCCAAAAACAAATTTTTAAGGTTTTCATCATCGCGCGAGGAGTGAAAAGCATTCATGCTGTTGTGGCTGTGCCAGCAGCCGATGATTTTTTTGCCGCTTTTCTGAAGGAATTCAGATTCCTCACTCAGCCGCTCCAGGTTTCCGTCATATGTTGTAGAGGATACCTCCTGTCCCGGCGAAAGGTATGCTTCTGTTGCGATTCCGTCAAACCTGTCAATTTCGCCCACAAGAATGCCTCCGCATTCAAGCTGCATTTTTGAGATGTCGCATACAGCCCTTGCATAAGCCCTGGCTTTTTCAAGGGCATAGTCAGTGATTTTGACGCTTGAAAGGATTTTTTCAAGGCTCATCTTCTCATAAAAATTGTTCCTGATAATCTTGTTTATGAAGTCTACCTGTTCCATTGCTATCTCCTCCCAAGGTTGCAGAATTGCAGGTTTGTGCAGACCGGCTTCTTGTCAGCAGGTGTTTTTTCAAATAAAGAGCGCTCATTTGAGAAGTAATTATTTTCATTAAGCCTGTGATAAGGCGTGTTTACCCCTCTGTAGCCGCATAGAAGGTTGCTTTCCCCGAAATTAAGCGCAACAATGTACTTTGCTGCAAGGGTATCCACTGAATCAATCTCCTTTTCAGTGTAGGAGTCAGAGCCGCAGCAGATTTTTGAGTATCTTGATGAGCCGTCTCCGGGAAGGAAAGGATGCCTATGGCTTTCAATCACATAAAGGTATGAACTTGGCTTAAGTATCTCGCCCCTTCCGCTTTTATTTAATAATGTTGCAATTCTGACTGGCTGGAAGGCATATCCTGTGCTGTCAGAAGGGTCTATAAGAGAATACGGCTTTCTGTTGTTTATCCACTTGTAAAGGTAAAAATCAGCTCCCTCTTTTTTTATCCCGAAATCTCCGTTCTCATAAAAGCCCTTTTCTTCAAATTCCTTTGCAATGCTCTCAAATTCCTTAATATTTCGCCCGCCTATTTTTTTTGATTCATAACTCACGTGCTTTTCAAGGATTTCACCAAGCATTTCAATGAAATAATCCCGGGATTTATTGGAAAACTCATCAAAGCCCATTAAACTTTTCAGGGAATATTTTCTTCCTTCAAATGCCACCTGCATGCTCCCGTATTCAGTTTCTTTCATCTGGTTAAGCAAATATATCATGCCGTTGTCTGAGATGAAAAGATTATTTTCTATTCCCGCCTTTTCTTTCATTGCCATTTCAAATGAGCTTTCGCCTTTTGCCAGGAGCTCTGAAAAAATTGCGTCTTCAATGCTCCTTTTCTTCTCTTTGCTTATTTCATCATTCTTTGCTGCGCCAGAAAGAGGAGAATTTTTGGCGCGTGTATTGAAACCAAAGCTTCTTGCCATGCGGAAAATAGATTCCTCATCCTGAAGGGTTATTGCCCTTTCCCTGAAAAGAGGGCCTTCCTCAAGGTCAATTGCAAATGCTACCTCCTCGCGCCCTTTTATGAAAGTTTTAGCGCTATTTTCAGAATCATTTTTCAGATTTGAAGATTTTTCCTCTGTCTTGCTGATGAGTTTCCTTATTGCACTGCTGTTTTCCGAGATGTATAAATTCTCAATGTTCTTTAAGGATTCTGAGCTGTAAAGCGCCCATAGAGCGCCTGATATTCCAATCCCTGCTGTTTCAGATTCGCTTTCAGGAAGGTCAATTGCGTAAAGCCTTCCCCCTGCAATGAGAAAAGGGCTTTTGCAGATTATCTCCTTAATTCTCATTTCAGGCAGTTCCTGGGCTAAATTGGCGCTTTTTGGCTTCATTTTACCTTCTTACAATGGATTCAAGCCCTTTCCTGTCAGGACATCCGGCAATTGGATTAACTGAAATTACGAGATAGAGCCCCTTGTAAGGAATAATCCTGTTTGAGTCAGGGTCAATGAATTCAGCATCCTCAAAAAGCGGAAGGGCATGCGCAGTACTGTAGTCATGTATGAACTTGTCCTTCATCCCATCATAATCAAATTCGCGGAATGAAGACAAATTTTCGCTTGTTGGCTTTGTAATATTAAAGCCCTTAAGCGAAAGCGCCTGCACTGCCATCTTATTATTGGAAGAGTATTCCTCAATAGTGTTTACTATGCCTTCTTTTATTTTGAGTTCCTTCTCATCAAGCTCGTCCTGATTCAGGATATCCTCAATAAGCTGGTATACTGTAGTATCAGGCTTTTTTAGAAAAAGCCCGCTCACATCCTTGAAAAGTGGGCTCACTCCCAATCTGTCATTCAATATTTTAGATTCGCTCAAAAATGCCGTGTATTTTTCATTTTCCATTTTTTCCTGCCTCCAAATTTTTATACATATTTTATTTACTGCCTTTCCCATGGATTTTCAGAAGCCACAAGGTATAGCCCCTTGTACTTGACAATCTTCTCTGTAATAGGGTCAATGAATTCTGCATCCTCAAAAAGGGGAAGGGCATGCGCATTCAGATAATCATCTATGAATGTTGTTTTAAATTCTCCAGCATCAAATTCCCGAAATGAAAAAGTGCTTTCCAATGACGGTTTTATGATATCGAAATTCCTTAATGAAAGCGTCTGAACTCCGAGCCCATTCCAGGATTTGAAAATTTGTATGAATCTTTTTGTTGTATCCAGAATATCACGTTCTTTTCTGTCAAGACCATCCTGTTCAAGTATGTCAGCCATAAGCTGGTAAACAGTTAATTCTGGATTCTTTTCAACAAGCCCTGTTACATCCATAAAAACAGGACTTATTCTAGGTTCAGAATCCAAGGACATTTCATTATTCAAAAGCCCGATGTATTTTTCCATTTTTTTTCACCTGAATAAACACTGATTTTCTTAAGAGAATTACAGGCAGGTATCGTTTAAATGGGTTTTTTAGGTAAAACTGGAAGAATTTCAGATATTCTGAAAATAATCCGGATAGTCCCGAAAATGCTTCAATTTAGTGAATTTAATCCGGAAAGTGTGCGAAACCCATAAAATAAGGAAATTCTGCGTCTTAAAATTTTTTTTCCTAAGAAATTTTTCAGGGATTTATTTTTTGTCCCTGTTTTGGGACTCAATATGCTCTTAAAAATACACTAAAAAAAGATATTGATGCACACTAAGAATGCTTATATATCATGAAGAGATGATAAATAACCGTGATAGATATTTTGGACTGCTGGGCTTAGGCCCGGTGGTTCAAAATCATTTACCTTCTTAGGTTGATTGATTATGGAAATTAGGAGATGCCTTAGGAAAAGCGAGCTGAGCTGCCTGTGTTTGAACGACTACTGCTACAGGCAGGGAGAGGGCTTCCGCTGGTATTTCGGCGACGGCATGATAGGGATAACAGCAATTCCTTCCAAGGGCAGCAGGCTGAATTCGTCAGAATATTTCACGCGGGGCTTTATGATACAGGATGATGCCCTTATTGTAAATCCTCTGGAACAGATTATACTTAGAAAGAATGAAAGCGAGGGCTGGATTTCCGGGAACAGGGAACTCCATACTAATGTTTCGGAATTGATAGAATTCCTGCTTTCAAGAGATGCAACATACGCTTACCTGACTTCCATAAACAAATCCGGGATTCCCGGCAATATCCTTACATTCTCAGGATTCCCCCCTGAAAGCGGGCTTTACAAGGAAAGAAGGGCAATGAATGTTATCGTTCAATACAATTTTAAGGATATTTGATTCTATTCAGTTTTTTAGAAAGATTAATATATAAACTCTTTAATAATTGGAATGGAAAAGAGATGAAAAGGCTGTATTCTGAAGAGAGCATAATCTCCCTAAAAAGGCTTGTTGAAAGGAGAGAAGACAGCAGGTTCATAATAGGTGACAAAAAGTCAGAGATTTATGTCAGCATCTCAAAAATCGGGCACGATATTCTCAACCTTTTTAATGGCAGAAGAAAAGTTTCAGAAATAAAAAAGATATCCTCTGAAAGATACGGCAGGGTTAATATCAATAAGTTCATCCATAATCTCCTCAAGCACGGCTTTGTTGACAAGATTGACGGCAGGCAGTACATCGAGAGGGGCATTTCTGAGATAAAGCCAATATTTCAGGAAATAAGAAAAAAGCATGTAAAATGGCTTTTTTCCCCTGCGGCGTATATCATATATGCTGCAATAATCATTTCTGCAGTTTATTTCCTTATTGATGTGCCAGGGCTTCTTCCATCATACTCAGATTATTTTTTCATAAACCGTGTTGCAATTCTTGCTCCACTCTCATTTGCAGTTGGCTGGATTCTAGTTTTCCTGCACGAGTTTGCACACCACATATCAGCGCGCTCAATCAATGTTCCGGCATCCTTTGGAATCACCAACAGGCTCCACTTTCTCGTTGCTGTCACAGATGTCACAAATGTTTATTCTGTTGAAAGAAAGAAAAGGTATAGGGTGTATCTTTCAGGGCTTGTAGCAGATCTTCTTATCACCTCAATTGCAGTGATTTTCATGTGGCTTGCTGTCAGGGGAATCCTGACAATTCCGCTCCTTCTCTTCAGGTTCCTTAAGTTTCTGGTTCTCCTTGAGTTTTTGGGAATTATCTGGCAGTTTTACTTCTACCTTAAGACAGACATATACTATGTTTTTGAGAATCTCTTTAAGGTGAACAACCTGAACAGGAAAACCTCCCTTTTCATAAGGGAACTATTCTCCCGTTTTTCAATAAGGAAGCACCACCATTTCAGGATAGCGCACCAATCGCGCTTTGAGAGAAATGTTGTGCATGCATATTCTGTTTTCTTCTTCATTGGAATCGGGGCAAGCATTGCAGCCCTTCTTTTTTATGAGCTCCCAATCGCATTAACCCTTATTGCATCCTCAATCTCAAAGCTATTCCTGGGTGCAATGTTCAGCATCTATGCAATGTTTTATGACTCAACAATATTCCTCTTCTTCTGGCTGATAAATCAGGCACTTCTGCTTTATGCGCTCATAAGGAATTACAAGCTTTATCTAAAGCCGTTCTTTTACTGGGTTGCCATACTGATGCTCTTTTTGACAAATTACCTGCTTGTCCTCCTTTCAGTAATAATTATGATTATTGAGATAAAAAGCCCTTTAGCCTTCTATTCAATCCTGTTTTTCATGGGGCTTACCTTTGGGATATCTGTAATCTGGCTTGTGGAAAAGCTCAACCGCATTTCAGAGGAAATAATGATTAGAGTGTTTGCCCCTGCAATAACTGTCATTGTTTCTTTCTTCATTGCATCTTTCACTGAGTATTTTGTCTTATCAACAGGCATTGCAACAAGGATTTTTCACAGCAGCCACCTGATTGTGCTGGTGTATGCGTCAGGAATCTCAGCAGCATATGTCATTATGGTGTCTTTCGAGCTTGCGAGAAGCAGATTAAAGGATAAGCAGCTAAGAAAATAATTATTCATTTTCTTTATTTTTTCTGCAGCTCTAAAATCATCTGCTTCGGGCTTAGGTAAGAAAACTCATATGCCTGATTAAGCATCAGGGCTGAGAGCTCAGCAGCTCTGTATTTTTTTTCAGGAAGCACTGACAGCTTATTTGCAATTGCCCTTGCGACAAGCTGCGTATGGCTGCCGTTAAGCTGCGAATAATCAAATTCGGACTTGAAGTCAAATCCCTTCTGTCTCATTGCATTTCTTTCTCTGATTCCATGACTTTCAAGGATTGAGCCAAACTCACTTTCAACAAGCGTTGATGCATCCGGCTTTTGATAATATGCCACAATGTTATCCCTGTAAAAAATTGCGCTCTCCGGGTTCCTGGGAATCTTAAATGTTATTCTGTCATCAGACATAATTGTAATTTTTTCAGCTGCATTTGCAAAATCTCCAACACAATCAGCAAGAGAATATGCGTTTTTCATGCATTTCTGCAAATCCTTCGGAGCAGGAATTGAGAAAAAGCTTTTGTATTCAACCTCAACCTTTTCTCCCTGAAAATCAGCTTTTTCCCTTTCGAATGAAGGATATTCATTGAAGAAAAGTATCCATTGGGACTTATCAAGCCGTTTTGTGAATCTCATGTTCTTTGATGAATCTTCAATTCTTTGGAAGTATTCTTCTGAGAATTTTTCTCCCGCAATTGCTTCAAGATTTCTTCTTTCTTCAGCAGTTTTCCTTATCCCGAGAAACTTGTAAACTGCCTTTTCAATCGCTCCAAAATTGGTTCTGTCTGAAGAAAGAATCTTTGAAACTGCAGTTGCGGCCTCAATCCTGCTGGGCTCATAATTAAAGCAGGATATCCCGAATTTAGGCGTGTTTCCCATTCAGCAGAGAATTGAATAAGAACTATTTAAATTTTTTGTTCTTTTACCATCATTAAGTAATAACTATTCGAAGATACAGAGACTGCCTTTCTCTGAGAAATCAAAATGGAAGTCAGGTAGGAATATCTCAGGAATTCATATGGTTTATCAATCAATAATGCGCAGAGAAGCGCCATTATAAAATAAAATTAATAAGAAATCCAGTTAAGTTTTTTGCCAAGGAAATTAATTATCTCTTCTTTTTCATTCGAGATTTTGCAAGCTTTATGAGCCTTCTTATCTTGGAAGCCTTGCTCTTACTGCTTGGTTTTCTGCTTCTCTTTCTTAAGCTGCTCAGCCTTTTAACCTTGGATTCCTTGCTTTTTTTGCTTGGCTTTCTTCCATTGTTCTGTTTGGCAGATTTCTTAGATGATTTCTTGAGTGTCTTCTTTTTAGCCATTTTATTCCCCGCCTTTAAAGAATTCAAAAGCTGGCATCTGGACTCGGTGAAGAAAGTTCCTTAAACAATTGCTGAAATCGTTCTTAACCTATCAGCATGCTTTAAAGGTTATCTTCTTCTCGCCACAGACAAGCTTAACAAACGCAGGTTCCGCGTGGTGAGATTTAGTCCAGCCACCAACGCCAATAGCCGAACGCTTGACAGAGGCTGCCATGGTCGAATCATTTTCAGGACAACCGAAATGTCCGTGCCAGCTTTATGTGACAGTATTACTTTAGACTGAAAAATATATAAATGTTTCTTATTATCAAGAAATGGTTAAACAGATTTACAATATTCTCGTAGTAAATAAAAAAGAATCTTTAAAAAAAGAGTATGCGCCGATTAAATCCTGAAAAAGAAGAAGACAAGGTTATATTTATAATTTTCCAATCTGAAATTATGGGATTTTTTCAGCAAATCTTTATTAAGGAGATACTTTTCTCTTTTTTTATGTCAAAAATGGATTACAAGAATGCCTCGCTTAAGCTTCTTAAGGAGAACCTGGCGCTGAAAAGGGGGGAAAAGCTCACTGTTGTCACAGACAGACAGAACTGCCCCATATTCAGCGCAGTTTCCTTTGCGGGAAAAAAACTTGGCGCCCAGGTTAAGCATATTCACATCTCCAACAACAGAACAAACAGCGAGCCCGTGCCTGAATTAAGGGCTCTTTTCCTTAACAGCGATGTTATAGTTGGGATAACTGACAACAGCCTCTCGCACTGCCCTGAGACCAAGGAAGCAATGAAGAAAGGCGCAAGGATAATCACAATGCCCGGGATAGGAAAGAGCAATTCCCTCTTCCTTAAGGCAATTAAGGCAGATTCAGGCAAGATTCATGCAATTACAAAAAAGCTCGCTGACAAGATGAAAGGAGTGAGAAAAATAAGGGTTACAAGCCCAAAAGGCACAGAGCTTATGATTATCGCAACTCCTTCCACAATTGACCTGGATAACGGCGATTCAACATCTCCCGGAAGCCTGAACAATCTTCCATACGGCGAGGTCTCAGAAGCGCCTGTGAACATCGCTAACGGGATTCTTGCAATAGACTCATCTGACTTGGGGATATCACCTTCTGATAATGTAAGAGTTGAATTAAGGAACGGGAAAATTATCTCCTGCAACAACAATAATGCAAGGCGCTTTGTCTCCCTGCTGAAAAAGATTGACGGCGAACGCGCGACAAGGATTGTTGAGATAGGGCTCGGAACAAACTATCTTCACACAAAGCTTATGGGAAACATCCTTCATGATGAAAAAATGATTGGGACAGTGCACATTGCATTCGGGGGATATGGCGATAAGAGAAAATGCAAGATACATGAGGATGTCATGGTTCTTAAGCCAACTGTCTGGTTTGACGGAAAAGCGGTAATAAAAGACGGAAAAATCCTTTGAACTTATTCAACAATAACAAGAACTTCTGACAGGTTTGTTATCTGGATATCCCCTGTTTTTATCTCAGGATTGTAGGCAAGCGAGAGCCCGCACGCCTGAAAGAGGCAGGAGTCATTTTTTCCGTCTGCAACTGCAACGCATTCCTCAGCCGTTACCTTAAATGATTTCATCAAGTCCCGCGCAGCGTCACCCTTGCAGAAGATTGAGTCGCAGCATTCTGAATTGTGCCTTGTCTTTGCAATTACTTCCCCGGTGAATTTCCCATCCTTCCCAATAACAAGCACAGGGCAGATTATTTTATCTATTCCCATCTGTTTTGCGAAGAATTCAACAACGGGCGAGAATGCGCATGAGACAATTGCTATTTTATAGTGCCTCTTTTTCAGCCAGTCAATCACTTTTTCAGCGTGCTTTGCAAAGTGAATCTTGCTGCAGGCGCGCTCTACCTCCTTTTTTGTTTTGCCCTTAAAGCATAATGCAAGGGAAGCAGTAATGAAAGAGTCAGTTATCTCACTGCGAGCGTATTTTCTTCTTAGCTTATCCAGCTTTTCTTTAAAGCCGAGCTCTTTTGAGATTACATCTATGCTGCTTTCCTTTATTATGGTATTATCAAAGTCAAATATGATGAGCTTATGGTTTTTTGCAAAGAGCCCTATTTCAGAGAGAATTGCCTTTATCACCTGTTCAGACATTCCCACAAGGTTTTCAAGGGGCTGTTTCTTGTGGGCTATAAACCCAATGTCCACTTCCTTAGTTCTTACCCCTTTCTTCACCATCTGGATGAGTATCTGTATATCCACACCCCATCTTTCATCTATATCCAGGTATTTAACAAGCTCTTTTTTTATTGCGAACTGCCCGCTTAACGGCTGCTTGAAGTTCACAAATGGAAGCAGAATTTTAAGGAGGGGCTTAACCACAAGCTCAGTAACCCTTCCCCTATTCCTGTGAAAGGATGTCTTTACAAAATCTGCCTCGTCAAGTATTATAGGCTTTATTATTGAGGATATTTTTCTTGAAGAAATATTGTATATGTCAGCATCCACAAACAGCAGTATGTCGCCGGATGCATTTTTGATTCCTGTCATTATTGCAGCGCCCTTTCCCCTGTTTTTTGGATGCGATATTACCTTTGCGCCTGCTTCTTTGGCATATAAGAAAGTCTTGTCTGATGAGCCGTCGTCAACAACAATAATCTCGTCAATTAATTTTACTTTTTTTGCCGCCTCAACAACTCTTGAAATTGACTCCTCTTCATTGTAAGCGGGTATTATGCATGTGACAGATATAATTATCGCCTCCAAAAACGATATTTCAGGATTCCCCGCAAAAAATAGAGTTCATAAAAAAATCTGAGGAAAAATTTGCCGGCGCTCTGGACTCGGTAAAAGAGTTCCTTACAATGACTTACTCGGACTTCACCTTCTGTGCATTGTTAAAGGTTATCTCCTTCGTGCTTGAAACATAGCTTACCCAGGTGCAGATCATCTATAACGAGGTATGTCCAGTCGTTATATCAATCGCCGAACACCTAGCAGAGGCTGCTTTAGCCACATCCTTTTCAGGGACACCCGAAAATTCCGCGCCAACAGGGAATATAAAAGATACTGAGTATATAAACTTATAGTGAGAAAAATGAACTTTTGCAGTGCTTTTTGCCGGGAATAAGTTTATAAATAAATTAATCATCAGAGTTTTGATATGGCAGAAATAAATCCCTGGGGCTCAGGCAAGATTGAGGACTATGAGCATGTGTTTGAGGAGTTCGGGCTCTCAAAATTCACAGAATACAATATTAGTAAGCACTATCTTTTCAGAAGGCAGATTATAATTGCGCACAGGGATTTCTCAAAGATTTCTGACGCAATAAAAAACAAGAAGAAGTTTCTCCAGCTCACTGGAATTGCCTCATCCGGGGATTTTCACCTCGGGCACAAGCTTGACATTGATTTCTACCTTCTTTTCAGAAAGCTAGGCGCTAAGAGCAGGTTCTGCGTGTGCGACATAGACGGGTATGTGAGCAGGCCTGATGCTAAAGTCCCTTCAATAAGCGCTGCAAAAGTGATTGCAGTGAGAAACGCAGCTGACGCAATTGCCTTGGGGATTCCGCCTGAGGAGATTTATGCGCAGTCGCAGAAGGAAAAAGAGTATTATCAATTGACTTATGAAATTTCCAAGAAAATCACAAGCAACACATTTGAGGCAATCTACGGGCACACTGACTTGGGAAAGATTTCAGCAGTGCTTCTCCAGATTGCAGACATTCTTCATGTCCAGATGCCTTTCATGTTCGGAAAAGCTCCCTCAATAACAGGAATAGGGATTGACCAGGACCCTCACGCGCGCCTGACAAGAGACGTTTCAAAAAGGCTTGGCTATGACTTGGAGATGCCTTCATTCTTCTATTTCAAGCACCTGTCTGGCTTAAAGGAAGGGAGCAAGATGAGCTCGTCTGAGCCAGACACCGCAATATTCCTGAAGGACTCCCCTGAAGAAGTCAAGAGAAAGATTTCAAGATGCTTTACAGGTGGAAAGGATTCTGTTGAAGAGCAGAGAAAAACAGGAGGAAATCCGGAAATCTGCAAGGTTTATGAAATCCTTAAGTTCCATAATCCAGATGAGAATTTTGTTTCTGAAACGCATAAGAACTGCAAGTCAGGAAAGCTTCTGTGCGGCGAGTGCAAGAAAAACTGCATTGGTTTCCTGAACGAAATGCTGAAGGAGCACCAGGAGAAATACAAAAAGGCCGTTCCAGCAGCAAAGAAAATAGTTTACGGGAAATAAATTTATCTTCTTAATCAAAAGTTTTATATATTAATATTATTACTTTTCAGTAATAAACGATGTGCTGCAAATGGAATACTTTCAAAAGATGAAATTCATATGCGAGCTTGAAGACGGAATCAGAGGGGAGCATATGGGAAAGAGGGAAAGCCCAAGGATTCTTTATGAAAGAACCACAACTCCTTATTACAAAAGCACTCATTCAATAGCGGATTATGCAAGAAATCCTTCTGCTGAATTTGAATTATACCTGCCGTCAGATGAAGAAATAAGACAAAGACATATAGACCTGCTCGGACAGGAACTTAGCAGGAGAATAATAATTGACATTGACCTGTTGCATCCACGGGGAAGCGGAAGCGATTCTCTGGACGACAAGATTTAATCAGCAGCCACTATTTTACAAAAATTCGGGGGCGGTTTAAATGGAAAAATACTATGAGAGCAAAGATATGCAGGACATTTATGAGAAAATAGTTGGAGTGATAGGAAAAACCATTCCTGAA
>JAPLZQ010000022.1 GCA_026394965.1 Candidatus Woesearchaeota archaeon | reverse complement strand
ATTGGACTTTGCAACCTCTCCTGCAATGTATCTTTCTATTATCCTGGCTGACTCTTCTGAATCTATTCTCATTGCATCATCCGGACTCTTCAGATAATCTGATTTTTCCATTGCCCTCACCTTTTTCCGGTTATTTCATAAGCAAGTATCTTTTTTATTCCGATTCCTTCCATTTCAGCAAGTGCAGCATCGCCTGTTTCTTTGGTAATTCCTTTTATTGAGTCCTCAACAAGATAAACCTCAAGCCCGTGCTTTCTCAGCCCGATTGCAGCGTTCTTTACGCAGTAGTCAGTTGCAACTCCATACACAACTGCAATCTCCGGCTTCAGAATCTTTAATGTTTTTTCTATATTGGGATTATCAAACACATCTGTAGTTTGCTTTTCAAAATAAGTATTCCTGTGGTTATTCAGAATTTCTTCAAGTTCTCCCGGCGCATACTGCCTGTTTTCAATAAAGAGAACATTTTTAGGGGAACTATGCCGTATTTTCCGCTGCCCGTATGTTCCATCCATGCAATGCTCAGGGAACTGCCCGCCATTTGAAATCAGTTCAACATCGCTTTTGAAATGCCTGTCAACTGAACCAAGAATCCGGATGCTGTTTTTTTCTGCATACATTGTTAAATCTTCAAGGTTATGTATTATTGATTCTGCATTGTTTATGTACAGCGCGCCTTTTATGACATTATTTTTGTCATCACAGAATGCCTGCTGCATAAAATCATGCTGGGTGTCTACATCAAAAAAAATTACTTTGCTTTTATCTTTTCCATTTAATGCATCAATCAGTTCATTTTCCATTTTTCTCACCTTTTCTCAGCGATAATTATTGCAGTTGAATCAGGATAGTTTGCAGGCACGTATATCCCGTCTTTTTTTTCTAAAAGCGAGACATCCTTCTCATATTTGCATTTTAAAAAATCAATCAGGTATGACTGTGCATCGACTATCTGCATTCCATTTCTTTCCAGAATATCACAATACTCCGAAAGATTGAGAATTCCAAACTGCTCCTTAACCTCGATTGCCCAGTTTTCCTTATAGAAATACTTGCTTAGGAATTCATAGGCATCTGCGCTGCCTAATTTTGGAAAGCCCGAATCTGAAGCAAGAGAATATGATATTTTTCTCGGCGTAAAATCATCTGCAAATTTTTTAAATGAATCTTTTGTTTCATTATTCCTGAACTTAAGGTAATATACCTGCGGAGTAGGCATAACGCCATCTCTTATTATTATTCTTCCTCCAGGAACAAGCATTTCACAGGCGTTTGAGACCGCTTTTTCAAGCGCCTCCATATGATAATTATTGTATGAATAAACTTCGTGTAGGACAGAAGACAGAATTATTGTGTCAATAGACTCATCCTCGAACCGTTTATTGAGAGCGTCTCCATAAAGTATAGTAACATTAGAAGTTGAATATTCTCTTCCCTTTGCCACAGAAAGCATTTGTTCAGAATTGTCAATGCCAATAATTGCGCTTTTGGGAAAATTCCTAGACAATAATTCAAGGACTGCCCCTGAACCGCATCCAATTTCTAATACGCGCTCCCCCTTTACATAAGGCATAAGCTTTTCTTTTTCAGGAATGCTTTTTTCCATTCCAGTAACATAAACTAAAAGCCCAAAGGGGGTATGATTGTTCCTTTCTATTGCGGTTTCCATCTTTTTAACCCGTTTTTGTTTATTTTACACTTACTTAAGTGTTATAATTACACTAAGTATTTAAACTTTCCTGTTTTTTTGACAGATTCCGGCATTTTTCAGAAATATTTAAAAGGGGCACGCTAATTCCAATTTAGCGGCAATTATGCGCCTGTAGCCTAGTCTGGATAGGGCAACAGCCCCCTAAGCTGTTTGTCGGGAGTTCAAATCTCCCCGGGCGCGTTTATTCTTTTGTTCTTTGAAGCGCACAATATGTTCCGCGATTATTGTATTTTCATAAGTATCGCGGTTATGCGGCTTTATGCCGCATCTGTTTCCATCCATGCTTTTCTAAAGGCTGGGTGCGCTAATCTCCCCGGGCGCGTTTATTTTCTTTAGTCATTTTATCTTTTTATAGAATATTTAAACATATCAAAATATATCAAAATGATACATTGATTCTGCGGAATTTCTCCAAATATGTCCTTTTTGCTGATTTTCTCTCGATTAAATTACATTTTCAAGATACCAGTATACTAAATAGAAACATTTATATATCAAAATGATATAATATCTGTATGCCAACAATGAAGAAAGACCGGCTAATTCACATCAGGATAGGCGAGCAGCTCAGGAAAGACATAGAAGAGCTAATAGAACAGGGAATATTCTCAAGCCAAACCGAACTTGCCCGCGAGGCAATAAGGACTCTCATTCTCAAATACAAGGAGCAGTATGAAAAAATCGGAGAGAGAAAAAGAAAATAGAGATGGACATCCAGAACAATAAGGCGGACGGGGAATCAGCTGAGAAGAGCAATGTATCCAACAACATCCTCTTCTGGTTTGCATTGTTCTTTGTGGTGATTTCCTGCTTTAATTTCTGGAATCTTTACGAGTCAATACCCAAAGAAGATGTAACTGCGCATGCAACCTCAAGCACAATAAGGCTTTGCATGGGAAGACCTTCTTCTGCAAATTCAATCAATCCTCTTGACTGGGGTGTAATGAGCGGAATTGAAAATCTTAGCGCATCTGCAACAAATCCTGCGGGGAATGAATATGTCAGGAATGTAACATTCAGCTATGCTGCAGAAGACGGATTAATGACTGATATCGGCGCAGACATAAATGACGGCGATACGGAGTATCAAAAAGAGCTGAATACAACCTCATTCTCTGATGGAAACTGCATCTACATTTTCCGCGCAAAAGCAACAAGCGAATGCGAGGATGCATCTAATACAAAATACCATGTATCAATAAATAATGTTAATGTTCCTCCGGTATGGAGCAACTACAACAACAGCCTCACCACGAACTTCTCGCTCTTCTCTTCCTGGACAGAGCTTCCAAATGTCACAATAGGAAAGCCGCATTATGGCATGATAAATTTCTTAAATATAATACTCAATGTTGATGATGCTAATCTTAACGCGAATGTTAATGTTTCAAAAAATAACATCAGCATAATGGTTGGAATTGAGCACTGCCTGAACAGGCCGGCAATAATATCTTTATACAATCTCTCTTTTATTTCCCCGAAGATAATGAGGGACAATGAACTATGCCCCGACATAGTCTGCCAGTTCTTAAGGTATGAAGACGGCAACATTACATTCTCTGTTACTGACTTTGGGCAGTCCCTGTCAACAAGGTATTATATTGCGGAGAATTCAAGCATTATTATCCGGGTATTTGATGACACTGACAATTACACGAGGTACATAAACCAGAATGTAAAATTCTATGCGAATTTCACAACTATAAATCAGACGACAATAAACGGGAGCAATGTTTTTTGCGAGGTTCAGTTTAATCTGTCTGGAGCATTCACATCGCCAATCAACATGACATTCAACCACTCCACCCTTTATTATGTGTACAACAGAAGCTTCAACAGGACCGGAACAAAAAACTGGAGGGTAATATGCAATGCAGAAGCAAGGGAGCTGGGAACTAAAAATGCAACAAGCAATTTTACAATTTCAAATCTTCCGCCCGTTCTGATATCCCTCATACCAAACCAGACATGGCTTCAGAATGCAATATTGACGGGTATGGACATGGATGACTATTTCATGGATCCTGAAGAGCAGCCAATGTGGTATGACCACAGTGCAGTAAGCGATATTGAAATTTCATTTGATGAATACAACATTGTTACATTGACTCCGAGGCGCGCCTGGTTTGGAAACAGGAGCGTTGTATTTTATGCTTATGATGACTATAATGCGAGTGCTGAGAGCAATCTTGTCCAGCTTACTGTGCTTTATGTTCCGCCGTCCCAGTCAAGTCGATCAACAGGCTCTTCATCGGGAGAAGAGCCCTGCGCTTCAAACTGGAGCTGCAGCAACTGGGGCCCTTGCCTTTATACAAACATAAGCGCAAGAAAATGCATTGACATTAACGGCTGCGAGGACAACAGGACAAGACCGCTTGAGTACTGGAAATGCATTTATGTTCCAACATGCTATGACCTTATGAAAAACAACGGCGAAACAGGGGTTGACTGCGGGGGATTGTGCCTGCCCTGCCCCTTATGCACTGACTTAATTCAAAACCACGGCGAGGAAGGAATTGACTGCGGGGGATTGTGCCTGCCCTGCCCCTCATGCAGCGATGGAATCAGGAATCAGGATGAAACAGGGATTGACTGCGGAGGGCAATGCTCATCATGCAGCCTTATTGAGATACCTGCATACCCGACAAGCAGGAAACCGCTGATTGCGATAATAATAACAATATCAATTATACTTTTGACTTTAATAAACCGGAAGAGAATAGAAAATGCTGTAAGCAAGATGGTTGAAAAATACAGATTATTGCACAAAGCCAAAATAAGCAGGAAAGACAGAATTTTGGAAGCAAAGGAAAAGGCACTGCTTGAGCTTGACAAGCTTGTCAAAGAGCCTGCCGGAAGGAAATCTGCAGAAGGGGCCAAGGAGCTTTCCTTTATAATGAGGGTTTTCCTTAAAGAAGTGTTTCAGCTGAATTATGAATTCACCTCAAAGGAATTCTTAAAAGAGGTGAGCAAGAGCGAGCTCAGCAGGCGCATGAAGTTCCTTTCCGCAAGCTTCTTCAATAAGATTGAGCAGATGGAATTTTCAGGATTCAGAGTTGGCAAGGAAGAGCTTAACGGATTGATAGGCCAGGGGAAGACAATAATCTCTGCTGTTGCATATGAGCTTTCCGAAATAGCTGAAAAGCAGGGGGCGCAGGAAACTATCCCGGCAAAAGCTTCATCTTCAAGGATAGCAGATAATTCCCTAAAAATTTTGGAAGCCAGCGAAAATGGGCTTTTTGATGAGGTAAGATCTCTTATTGATAAGGCTGAAAATGCAATAAACCGCAGGAAAATTGATGAGGCACACTTAATTTATAATGAGATAAATCCGCTTTACAGAACCCTTGAGATTGAGGAAAAGGAAAAGCTAAGAGA
>JAPLZQ010000021.1 GCA_026394965.1 Candidatus Woesearchaeota archaeon | reverse complement strand
CTCTGAATTACTCCTGCTCCTTTTGGAACATCCTCTTTTTGGAGAAGGGGAACCTGCATGAATCCGAGATTATTCTCGCTTGTCGGGTATCCTGGCGGCTGGTCCCAGCTGTTTTTCAGAAGCCAGTATGCCCTTCTTGTGTTGTCAATCTCCTCAAAAACAACTGAGTTTATGTTTGAGCTTCCCCCCTCTTCCTCGTATATGAATCCGCCCTGCTCGCCTATTCTCAATAATGCCTTGTCTGCTGAGCTTTTCATGCACGACGAGATGTGATTTTTAAGAGAATCTATGAGGTCTGAGACAGCTGCTGTTTTCTTAACCTGGCTTTCAAGGTTTCCCTTTGAAATTGCATATCCAACTGCGAAAACAAAGGCAAATGCCACAAATACGACTATTGCAACCATCACAAATACAGAAACCTGCCCTCTTTTTTTAAACATCAATCAGTTGTTTTACTCTTTTGTTATTAAATTTTTCCTTGGCGCACTGGACAAACACCCGCGCAGCCTATTTAAGGCGCTTATTCCCTGAAAGAATTAAGAAAAGAGGTGATATCAATGGTTGACCTTTCACAGAAGACAATAAGCGGGCTTTTCTTTACGCAGTTCATGAAATTGAGCGTTAAAAGCGCCAAAAAAAGCACAGTCCATCTTTACGTCTATTAAATCCCCTCGTTCTTTGTCCGGGATTTCCCGGACTTTTTTTACATTATTCCATAGTAGCTTAGAATGAACTTGTCAGCTGCCTTGACAAGATTGTCCCTGCTTCCCTTAATCATCACGCAATTCCTGTTTACAATAACAGACGCTTCCCCGCTTTCTTCAAACAGTATTACTGGCTTGTCTGTGTTTGTGCAGTTAATAATGGGCATGCTTTCGCATAAAGGGTCTTCCTTTGAAAGGCATGCCACAGTCATGTTTCTATTAAATGACATGGCAAAAACTTGGCTCAGTTCTGCGTTTGCAAGTGCGACATAGCTCATGTTTTCTGCCTTTGGGTCAAATGTTATGTAGAGTGTTGTGTCATTTGAGAATCCGCTTTCTTTTCCTGATATTGGGACAGATTCAAGCTCTCTTGGAGAAAAGTGCAGCGCCACATCATAAAGAGTTGTATCGTGCTGAATCTGGGTATACCAGAGAGGGCCTATTTTTGTGAATGTGAAGCCGTTGTAGTAGTATGTCTCGTATTTTTCAGGCAGATTCATAACATATCTTGCCCCGATTATGAGCGCAGAAAACAGCGCAACAATAACAAGGATTATTATTGTGAGATTTTTGTATGAATCCTTCTCTGGAATTTTCTCCTGCTCTGCTTCTTCTGGCATTTTCTCTTCATCCATGATTAATCCCTTATTTCTTCACTTTCAGGCTGTAGAAAATGTCAAACACAAGCTTGTCCCTTATCACAAGAAGCTCTCTTGCGTTAGGCGCCCCTGCCACTATGCAATTATTGCTTAATGAGACATCTGTCGCATTTGATTTCATGAACTTGAGTATCGGGACATACTGCGATGCATTTATGCAGTCTGCAACAGGAAAGGTGTAATTTGAATTAAGCGCTGTTATTGCCCTGTCAACATAGATGCTGTTTGGCAAGAGGTAGCTGTAAATGTCGTAGCTTACTGCGTCAATTGCTGCAAGCATCTGCACATCTTCCTTTGGATTAAATGAAATCACAATCATGCTTGAGGAAAGGATTTTTCCTGATATTTCCGGCGATATGTTAAGCAGGTCAAATTCTTCGGGAGATGTGTAGAACAGCACATTTTCGCCCGGAAACCTTCCTGTCCAGAGGTTTTCGTTCTCATCATATGAAAACTTTATGTTCTTGTGCCTTATTGTGTTGCTGCTGCTGTCAACTGCAATGTATGCTATTGTGCTTGAAAGCATGAGAAAAACTATTACTATTGACAATATCGCTGCTTTTCTTCCCTTGTTCTCTTTTGTTTTCCTTGCCATTCCCCCATTTGTTAAAGAGCAAATATTTAAAACTAATGCATTTTTACATTATAAAATGAAACAGGTTCATCTCAGGCTTTACGGCGATGTGCAAGGGGTAGGATTTCGCTTTTTCATAAGGCAGCAGGCGAAGCTTATAGGAGTTAAGGGCTTTGTCAGAAACTTAAAGGACTGCGTTGAGGTTGTTGCAAACGGCTCTGATGAAAAGATTCTGGTTTTTTCAAGGCAGTGCAAGCGCGGTCCCATAATGTCAAGGATTGAGCGCTCAGAAGAAGAGGAAATGCCTATTGAGGAATTTGAGGATTTTGAGATACGGCTTTAGGCGCTTGCAATAATGCATTTTTCGTCAAGCACGAAAAGCTGGACTTTTTTTCCTCCCGAATTAAGCTCTCTTTCAAATCCCTTCCTTATTCTCCAGTATTCTTTTGGGTCAATGCTTCCCCTAAGAATGACTTCTGATGCATTAATTGCCTTGAGCGCAGGAATTATTCCTGATTCTTCATCAGAAAGTTCTTTGAAAACTTCGTATCTTTTCATAAACGGGCTTTCAGCTTCCTTATCAGAAGTCAGGAGATGCAATTTTTTTGACGAAAAATATGCAAATAATCCAAACTCTGATGCAAGCTCTGGCGCAAACCCTGCCTTTGATACGGCCGGATTAATCTCATAAATGTATTTTTTGGCATTGCCTGATTTTGTTATTTTGAAATCCTTTCCTGTTGAGGATATTGCCTTTTTCTCAGGAAGAAGAATTGCGCTCCTTTCATTTTTCCTAAGATTCCCGAAATAAATGTTTAATCTGTTCAGCTTTCCGTTCAGCGAAAGGTATTCAAGCTCGCAGTTGAATTTAACCCGGTCAGGAGTTATCTGGGGAGGAATTTCAAATGCCAAATCCTTTGTTATTTTTGAATATTTTCTTATGATTTCAGAGATGATTTTAATGTCTTCTATGTTTCTCTCCTTTTCCTCGGGAGCCCTTTCCGGGTCGCAGAATATGATTTTTGCATCAGATATTGCTTCCTCTGCCTCTTTTGAAAGGGCATCTGCAGCAAGGAAGGTTATATTTTTTATCCCGAATACCTCTGCATTGCGCCTGGCATATCCTATTTTTCTTTCATCAATGTCAATCGCATAAACCTTTCTGCATTTTCTTGCAAATGATATTGCCTGCATCCCTGTTCCGCAGCACAAATCTGCAATAACATCGCACTTAAGGCGTTCTGCGCGGTATTCTGCAACTATTTCAGGAGTTGCAAACCTAATGTCTGAAAGCCCCATAAACATCTTTTCCGGCTCTGAGAATTTCTCCTTTCCCCTTTTTCTTGCCGAGGCAATATCTGAAAGCTCTGAAATCTCCTTTTCTGAAAAACCCCGCCTCCCTATTTTTTCTGAAATCTCAGAAGAGGACGCTCCTTTCTGGGAGAGATTTGCAATCTCCCTTATTGCCTCATTTAAGTTCTGCTTGTTCATTTTTCTGCTGCGCTCATCTCTTGTCTATCACAATTATCTCTTTTGTAAGGCTCCTGTGAATATACTGGCTGAACCTTCCTGCTATTTTTAGATTGCGGGGCAGGGCTTTAAGTATTTTTTCTGTCTCCCTGCTTTTCTGGATTCCGATAACTGCCCTTTTTCCAAGAAACCTTTTGAGGACAGAGAAAAACTTCGGGTATAGCGATTCTTTTTTCTCTGAAATCATTGAGCGCAAGCCGTAAGGCAGGTCGCATGCAATGTAATTCATTTTCCTGTTTATTGACGATGCGTCCATGACTGCCAATTTGCAGTTTTTTACTCTAAAATGCAGAATGTTTTCCTTTGCCTTTTCTATCATTTCAGAGTCTATGTCAAACCCCTCTGTTTTATAGCCGAGGATTGCTGCCTCAAGGATTATTCCGCCTGTTCCGCAGAATGGGTCTGTTATCGATTCTTTTTTTCCTGCAGAGCAGAGGTTTACCATTGCCCTGCATAATTTTGGGCTCATGCTTACTGGCGCAAATCCGGGCCTTCTTTTTGGCTCCCTTTCAGCAAAGTTTTCCCTTGATTCAGCAACCTGCATTATTGAAAAAACCTTTTTTCCTAAGAATATGAATTCTATTTTTGTTTTCGGATTGTCCAGGTTTACCTTTGGGCTTATTCCTTTTTTTGCAAGTTCGTTCCATATTTTTGATGCAAACTCTTTTTCCTGAATCCTGCTTTTTCCTTCAATTGATTTGTTTCTTACGCAGAAATCTTTTGAATATATTCTGTGCCATGGGTATTCTCCTGTTTCTTTTAGAATTTCCTTT
>JAPLZQ010000020.1 GCA_026394965.1 Candidatus Woesearchaeota archaeon | reverse complement strand
GCTTATTCCTTTCAAAAGCATAAGGTAATCTTTTGCATTGTAAAATTGCTCCATTGCAGAGTAAAGCATTTTCATCTCTTCTTTTTCTTTAATTAATTCCTTCAAATTTATCCCTTTTACAGCATCACTCATTCCGGAATCAATGCTTTTTTGTTCCTCAAATCTTTTCTTGCTGATGTTTTTGCCGGCTGCTTCAAGGTAAGCGCTCTTTATCTCAGAAATCTTTTTTCTTATACTTCCCTTTCCAAAAATCGCCTTCTCGCGCAAAAGTGAATCAAGGTTAAGCGGATTAATTTCATTGCCATCTCTGTATCCGTATGACTCAAGCGCAACTGATTCAAGCTGGGAGAAGAATTCCGCCTTTCCCGGGCTTATCAATTCAGAGTATTCATCATCCCAGCCAAGATAATCCCTTATCTGGTGCCTTATTGAATGCAGAATCTCGTGGCAGAGCACATGCTCAATTCCAATCTCTTCAACAAGCGAATTGTCAATAGTTATTTCATCTGTCAGATAATTATACTGCCCTTTTGAGAAAGCAGCAAGCTTTTTTTCCAAAATCTCCTTTTCAGAAAATTCCTCGGGGGTAAGAACTGACTTCATCTCAGAAATCCAATCTTCTTTGCCTCTGAATTTTTTTCCTTCAAGCAGGAGTTCATCAATTCCTGCCTTATACATTATCTCAGAATACCTTATTTCTTCATCATAACTTCTTGCTTCTGCAAATCTTATCTTAGGCAATTCATACTTAATGCCATTGTCTCCCGCCGCTTCTTTCACCCTTTCTGAAGCATAATAAAAAAAGCCCGTTCCGAAATCCAAAAGCGCCTGCCTTTCCATACGCGCAGGAATTCTTTTTCCCTTATAAATTTTTCTATTATAACTACTCTTTAGTAATTAAATAACCTTTTTCAGGCATTCAGAAAGCTTTAAATATAAGTTCCTGTTCCACGGTATCCAGACGGCCAGAGCGACTTGGTTCTACCCGATCCCATCCCGAACTCGGAAGTCAAGCAGGTCCACGTTCTGCATTGTACTGCTTTTCTAAGTGGGAAGTGCAGGAAGCCGTCACCTTTTTTTTCTGAAGAATTATCCCTTCAAATGAAATTCTATTCCTCTTTAACCTGGAGCCTTCTTGCGTCTTCAAGGGTATGAATGTGCGTTTCCTTCTTCGCGCTTATGTGCCCGATAAGAAGCCCCTTTTCAGCAATCTTTGGGAACACATCCTGCTCAAGGCTCTTTCCGCGGTAGTCAAGGATTGCTGGCTCTGCAACAAATATCGGGGAAAAAACTATGTATGTCTCTGTTTCCCTAGGCTTTTGGGTGAATTCAAGAATTTTGTTGCCCTCCACAATTGCAACCCCCTTTTCAGATGGCGTTGCAGAGGTTGTCAAAAGTAGGGTTGCAAGCGCATTCTGCCTTATGTGCTCCTTCCAAATCTCTTCAAGGTTTATCTTCTTGAAGATTATGTCTGCGTAGACAACAAGGAATGTCTTTTTTATCTTCCCTTTTATGAGCCGAAGGGAGTCTGCGCTTCCCGCTGACTCTTTTTCCTCAACATATGATGCATGCACTCCGTAAAGGGAGCCGTCCTTTATGATTTCAAAAATCCTTGTAAGCACATTCTGCCTTGCTATTATGAATATCTCCTTGAATCCGCTTGAGGAAAGCTTTTCAACTGCAATCTCAATCAGGCGCTTCTTTCCTATGCTTATTGTTGGGCGGTATTCATTCCCGATTGCTATGCTTTTTTCAGGCCCTCCTGCAAGTATGACAG
>JAPLZQ010000019.1 GCA_026394965.1 Candidatus Woesearchaeota archaeon | reverse complement strand
GACAGCGGTCTTATTTTCCCCGAGCGAGTTTCTTGCGAGAAATTCTATTGCCTGGCTCCTGTTCCTTATGTAGATGTTGTCAACTATGGAATCTATGTCCCTTATCAGCGATTCTTCAATGCTTGCAGAAATCTTCTTTTTCATCTTTCAAGGTAGTATGAATATACTACTTTTTTAAATTATCTTTTTCAGGTATTCCCTTAGCTCTTTTCCAATATCTTGCCTCTCAAGCGCATAGGTTATTACTGTCTGAAGGTAGGAAAGCCTGTCTCCCACAGTCATCCATTTTCCATGAATCTTATACCCAAACATCCTCTGCTTCTTATTGAGTATCCTTAAGGCGTCTGTAAGGTTTATCTCCCCGTTAATTCCGGGCTTTGTCTTTTCAAGAATCTCAAATATGTCCGGAGTAAGTATGTATCTTCCGAGTATTGCGAGATTTGAAGGCGCCTTTTCCGGGCTTGGCTTTTCAACAAGGTCCTCAATGAAGAAAAGGTCTTCAAAAGGCCTTGCCTTTATCACTCCGTATTTGCTTATTTCCTTTTTTTCAACAGGGGAAACAGCGATTATCGGGGAGCGGTATTTGCTGAAAAGTTCAATCATGCTTTTCATGCAGGGCACATCTGATTTCACAAGGTCGTCTCCGAGAAACACTGCAAAAGGCTCATTTCCTATGTGCTCTTTTGCCATAAGTATTGCGTGCCCGAGCCCCAGGGGCTTTCCCTGCCTGATGTAATGTATCTTTGCAAGGTTTTCTATTTCATCAAGCTGCTTGAGAATGTCGTTCTTTCCCTTTCTTGCAAGCTCTGACTCAAGCTCAAAGCTCCTGTCAAAGTGGTCCTCTATTGCGCGCTTTCCCCTTCCTGTTATTATTATTATGTCAGTTATTCCTGATGCGACTGCCTCCTCAACAATGTATTGTATTGCTGGCTTGTCAACAATTGGCATCATTTCTTTCGGCATTGCCTTTGTTGCCGGGAGGAATCTTGTCCCGAGCCCTGCTGCAGGAATTACCGCCTTTCTTACAATAGTTCTTTCTTGCATTTTATCACCTTTTTAAATTTACCAGCATATCCCCTCATAGTTTATTGGCCTTTCCCCTTCCCTGAAAAGGTTTTTTCCGTCTATGACTTTCTTGCCGTTGAATTTTACCTTCTTGAATTCAGCCCATTCTGTGAGTATCAGTATGACATCGCTTTTGTCTGCAACTTCCTGGGCGCTTTTTTCATAGTTGAGCTGGGGGAATATTTTTTTAACCTGTCCCATCCCAAGCGGGTCATAGATGTGAAGCTCAACTGAGCGTAGCATAAGTCCCTTCAGCACTTCAAGGGCAGGGCTTTCCCTTGTGTCATCTGTTCCTGCCTTGAAGGTAAGCCCAAGAATTCCAATCTTTGTGCTTCCGTTCAGATAGCCGTTGCTGTCCAGTATTGAGAGAAGCTTCAGCGGCTGCTCCATGTTAACATCGAGAACTGCCCGGAGAAGCCTTGCATTGTAGCCCTTCTCAGTCGCCTTGTAAACAAGCGCATTCACATCCTTGGGAAAGCAGCTTCCGCCAAAGCCAATTCCTGATTTGAGGAAATGAGGGCCTATTCTCTTGTCCAAGCCGATTGCAGCTGCAACATTGTTTGTGTCAATCCTAAGCTTCTTGCAGATGTTTCCTATTTCATTTATGAATGAGATTTTTGTGGCAAGGAATGCGTTGCTCGCATATTTTATCATTTCCCCTTCTTTGAATGTGCATTCAACTATTGGCGCGTTTATTCCATGGTATATCCTCTTCAGGTATTCTATTGATTTTTTGTCAGAGCTTCCTATGACAATCCTGTCGGGGCTGAGAAAATCCGAGAGTGCAGTTCCTTCTCTCAGGAATTCGGGGTTTATTGCAACGCCGAAGTCCCTTCCGAACTTCTTTTTTGAGAATTCCTCCAATTTTGGGATTATGACTTTTTCAGTTGTTTCAGGGACAACTGTGCTTTTAACAACTATCACATGCTTTTTCCTATCGCTTTTTAGTGCAGTTCCAATCTCCATTGCGACATCCTGCATCTGCTGGAGGTATATCCTCCCTTCAATCAGGGAAGGAGTCCCAACGCATATGAATGTTACGCTGCTGTCAAGAACTGCCTTTTTCAGGTCAGTTGTTGCATAGAGCATTTTCGGGGCATAGGCTGAAAGCGTTTCAGGGAGCCCTTCCTCGTATATTGTGGCTATTCCCGAATTTATCTTGTCCACTTTTGCCTTGTTCCTGTCAACGCATATTACTTTAAATCCAAGCTTTGCAAATGCAGCGCCTGTTATCAGCCCGACATACCCGGTTCCTATTATTGATATCGTGATTTTCCTTTTCATATCTGTTTATATTGGCACTTTATTTTAATATCTTACCTTTATACTACCTTATACTACTTATATAACCTTTTTAAATAACATTGCATTACCAGGAAAGATAATAAGCAAATTTTTTTATACTCGAGGCAAACTTTAAATGGCAATGTCTGAAAAATCAGGGGTTTTGGTTTCTATAGTGATGCCCTGCAGGGATGAGGAGGCAACAATAGGGGAATGCATAAAGTCAGCATTATCTGCGCTCAAGAAGAACAGGATTTCCGGGGAGATAATTGTTGTTGACAATTCCTCTGTAGACAGCTCAGGAAGGATTGCCCGCGCTCTTGGGGCAAGGGTTGTAAGAGAGGGCAAGGTTGGCTATGGGGCAGCCCTTATGTCAGGATTTTATGCTGCAAGAGGAAAATACATTGTGATGGCTGATTCTGACGGCACATATGATTTTTCTGAGTTTCCAAAACTGATAAACAAGCTTGAGAAGGGCTATTCCCTTGTTCTCGGCTCAAGGATGAAAGGCAGGATAATGGACGGGGCAATGCCTTTTATAAGAAGGCGCATAGGAAATCCGGTTCTTACTTTCATACTCAACCTTTTTTTCGGGACAAAAATCTCAGACCCGCATTCAGGATTCAGGGCTTTCCGGAGGGAATCCCTTGAGAAGATGGCGCTTAAGACAACAGGGATGGAGCTTGCTTCAGAGATGATAATCAATTCCTCTAAAAAAGGGCTCAGGATTTCAGAGGTTCCGATAAATTACTATCCGAGGAAAACCCCCTCGAAGCTCAAGCCAGTCAGCGACGGCTGGCGCCACTTAAGGTTTATGCTGATGTACAGCCCAATTTACCTTTTCATGATTCCAGGGCTAATCCTTCTCTCTCTTGGAATGCTTTTTATGGCGCTTTCATTAAGCTCAAAATCATTTGAGATTCGCTCCCTTCTGGGCTCCCTGATTTCCCTTTTGGGATACCAGATAACTGCAATAGGGCTTTATGCAAGGACTTATGCGATAATAAGCGGATTTGAGCCGCATGACAGGGTAATTGATTTCATAGCAAAGCACTTTCCCCTTGAGAAGACAATATTTTTGGGCTCAATAATATTCCTCTTTTCAGTTGCATTGAGCATCCTTTCATTCAGGAAGGCGAGCATAAATTTTTCAATATTCTCCCTCACATTTCTTGTGCTTGGGATTCAGACAATATTTTCAGCGTTTTTCCTCAGCGTAATGCTCGTGGAAAAAAAGGATTAGGTGGTGAAAATGAAGAAAAAGATACTTGTAACAGGGGGCGCAGGCTTTATGGGAAGCCATCTTGCCGACCAGCTCATAAATGAGGGGCACGAGGTTGTTGTAGTTGACAATCTCTCAGGCGGATATCTTGAGAATGTAAACAAGAAAGCCACATTCATAAAAGGCGATTTGCAGGACAAGAAGGTGTGCGACAGGGCAGTTGAGGGCGTTGACATGGTGTATCACCTTGCAGCGCATGCAGCAGAGGGGCAGAGCATTTTCTGCCCGGTTTACAATGCGAAGTCAAACTACATAGGATTCCTTCAGCTTCTTGAATCGTCAATAAATTCAGATGTCAAAACATTCATTCATACAAGCTCAATGAGTGTTTACGGGAAGCAGCTTAAGATGCCAATGCGGGAAAATCAGCCCTACAACCCAAAAGACCCGTATGCAGTTGGAAAACAGGCAATGGAGCAGGTGCTTTCAATCTACCATGATGTTTTCGGGATAAACTACTCAATACTAATCCCCCACAATGTCTATGGCGAAAGGCAGAATCTTTCTGACCCATACAGGAATGCAGTTGCAATATTCATGAACAGGGTTATTGTTGGAAAGCCCCCGATAATATTCGGGGACGGGAACCAGACCAGGGCTTTCACATATGTAAGGGACTGCACTCCATACATTGCAAAAGCAGGATTCACAAAATCTGCTTTTGGAGAAAGGATAAACATAGGAACAGAGGAAGTAACATCGCTTAACGAGCTTTCAAAACTTGTTCTTGAGGTTATGGGAAGAACTGACCTTAAGCCGATTTATGCTCCAGAGAGGCCGTCTGAGGTAAAGCACTCATACTGCTCATCAAAGAAGGCAGAGAGGATTCTTGGCTATAAGACATCAACCCCATTGAAACAGGGGCTCATCAACATGAAAAAGTGGGTTGAGAAAGTGGGGCATCGGGATTTCAAGTATTGGGATGAGCTTGAAATCAAAAAGAAGGCGCCGAAAGTTTGGCTTAATAAGATGCAGTAATCCTATTTTTCCTTTAATGTTTTTTTAATGAAATCCAGCAGTTTTTTCTTTGTAATGGATTCCTTGTTCCCCATTATGTTTACGCCTATCCCTCCTGCGCATGATGCAATGAAGGGGATTAGCTCTTTTTCCGCATTTAAATACACAAACAGGGATATCACCGAGAATACGGCATCGCCGGCGCCCACAGTGTCTTTTACAGACGATGTCAAGATTGGCGCATTTATCATAATGCCATTTTTCACATAGGTGCAGCCGTTTTTCCCAAGAGTTACCAAGAAATTATTAATCTTTAATTTTTTACAGCATTTCCTTATCATTTCTTTAGCATCTTTGTGCTCCTCATGAAGCGCAAGCGCCAGCTCCTGCATATTCATTGAGAGAAAATCAAATTTCCTGTACAATGTAAAGGGGTGGTGCCCGAAATTAGAGGAATTTGTCTGGACATTCAATGCCAGGAATTTGGATTTTTCCTCAATTTTTCTCCTTATCCCGGAATTTATGAATCCGTGCCCAAAGTCGCCTGTAATAACCAGGTCATATTTTGGTATTTCCTTGCCCAGGCAGGATATTATCTCATTTCCAAGGGCAGCGCTCACTGGCTTGTCATCAATGCAGTAATCCTTTAATAAAACAACATTGTCTTTCGCGCGTATAAACTTTTAGAAAAACATACTTGTCAATTATAGTATCGCCGATTACAAGAACCTTTAGCCCGCTTATCCTTTTCAGATAGTGCTGTATCCTTCCAATGTCAATTCCTTTTTTAGAAAAATTTTTAGCGCTTTTCATCTAGCCCTTTATTTCCTTATCTTAACCATGCTTTTAATCAGCATAATCTCATCTTTTGTGAATAATCTCATAATCCAGACAAGGAAAGCATAAATCAGCGCGCCTGCTGCAATTGTCAGGATTTTTTCAATTAAAACCTGGGGATTAATGATTGAAACTGCAAGCGCCATTATGGCAGATGCGAGAATTATCCTTTCTATTCCAAGAAAACCAAATTTCCATTTGAAATGAGTCCTGCAGGTAAAATGCATTATTAAAAGCATAGTTGAAAAGGAGATTATTATTGAGAGCGCAGCGCCCGTTACATTAAGAATTGGAACAAGTATTAAATTAGAGGCAATTGAAACAGCAATCCCTGCAAGGTAGGCAGCTGCTATTGTTTTTGTCCTGCCCCGTATAAGGAGGCTGTAATAATCTATTGTCATTAGAAAATTCAGGATGGGGAATGGGGAAAGAATTAGGATTATTGCTGCTGAAGGCAGGTAATTTCCTCCTGCAACAAGGGTTATTATCTGCTCCCTCAATGCGACCATTCCGAAACTTGCCGGAATTAAAACCATTAGTCCGTATTTAAGCATTGCATTGAAAAGTGCATTATGGTTCTTTCCCTTGTGCCAGAATTCCGAGATGTGCGGAAAAATTGTTGATGTTATGACTGTGCTTATTGTTAAAAGAGCTCCGACAAGCCCGTAGGCAAATGAGAATATTGCCACATTCTCCTTTGTTGAATAATAATTAAGGAAATACTTGGAAAATGAGTCAATCAGCCATGAGCATGCAAGCACCACTAAAAGGGGAAGGGTAAATTTAAGCGCCTTTTTTATTTCATCCACATCTATTGTCCTGGTTGATTCAGGCAGGAATCCTCGGGATGACATTACGGCAAATATTGCGCTCGCAAAAGTTCCCAAAAGCCAGATAAGCATTGCATTTATGAGCGTGAATTTTCCGAAAATTACAAAAAACAGCGAGATTAAAACAAGCCAAAGAGAGTTGTAAAGAAAACCTGCTATTCCTGCCCTTTCTATTCTCCTGTCAGCGCTCATTTTAGAGGAAAACAGCCTGAAAATCCCTCCCAGAACAAATATCAATATTCCTATCCTGAACTCATTTTCATAATCAGAGAGCCGCAGAAAAGAGAGCACTGCACGGTTTATTCCGGGGATAAGAACAATCGCAGAAAATGCGATAATTATTGCAGTGTTAAAAAAAAGCAGTGATGAGAAAACCCGTTTCTCGCGCTCTTCTCTCATTCCGGCAAATTTTGCAAGGAAATACTGGGGAAGCCCGATGTCGAGAATCACTGTAAGTATTATTACTGTGACTGAGATTATCGAGTAGGCGCCGTAATCTGCCATTGAAAGCCCTCTTGTGAGAACAGGCATCCCGACAGCCATTATGATCACTGAAAGAACTCCGAAAAACATGGAAAATGCGGTCTGCCCGCTTATCTTCCTATAATGCTCCCTTTGTGACTTGTGCATTTTACTCCTTCAGATAATTTATTTCCTGCTCCGCACTTTCATTATTTTTGGATCTTTTCTCAGTTCAACAATGTTGAAGAATTTAACGTATGTGACAAGCGGAAAGATGAGCATTGCTGCTGCAAGGCTGATTATGAAAAATGAGAACTTGTCTGTCTTTATCGGGTAAAGATTGAAAACATGAAGCACCAAAAGGAAAAGAAGCAGCATTATTGCTGCCCCGTATGTGAAAAAGCCAAGTGCTTTCATCTTCTTCTTTTCAGACTGCACTTCATTTTTTTCAAAATCCAACAAAACCACCCCTTATTAGCATATTCTTGTTTAATCAATTTATTACTTATCTATCTATTGCTTATTTAATTTATAATGTTTTTCATATTTTTATTTATTTAAAATTATTTTATATGTACATTTTCTACATTTGCTATTTATTGCCTTTAATATTCCATTAATGTTTTATTTTTATTCTTTTTAATTTTTATATCAGGTAAACGAGTACGAAAATCATAATTAATGAAATAATTCCGGCAATGACGATTCTCACATCTTTGTAGATTCTTTCCGGATGTCTGGCAATTTCTGAACCTGTTTCTATCAAGTACAAATACCGGAATATTATATAAATTGCAATTGGAAGCGTGAAAATAAGTTTAGGGTATATGCTTAAGAAGCTGTACAAGGCATATGAAATCATCAATAAGGCTGCAGAAATGCTTGTAAAAGTTTTTGTGAGCGCAGGAGTATACATTTTAAGATTTCTCCTATGCTGATAAGCTTTATCTTTCATAAGCTTGAATTCTGACTCTCGTTTTCCAATTGCCAAAAAGAGTGCGAGGAAAAAAGGACACAGTATTAGCCATGGTGAAACCCTTACATTTATTATAAAAGTTCCAGAAACAGTTCTTATAACAAAATTCGTTGAAACTAAAATCACATCAGCAAATGCTTCATGCTTAAGCCAAATTGAATAAATCAAAGTCAGTATAAAAATTAAAGACACGCATATCAAAAAACTTTTCGAAAGAAAAGAAGCGATTATTAATGAAAGCATGATAAAAGCGATTGCCATCACTAATGCTTGTGGAATTTTAACATCTCCTGAAGCAATTGGTCTTGTTCTTTTTTCAGGATTTTTCCTGTCCTGCTTTATGTCATTTACATCATTGATTATGTAATTTGCAGATGAAATAAGGCACAGACTCAGAAGTCCGAGAAGTGTTTTTTCAATTCCAATAATGCCGGTTGCCTTTGCGAATATCATCGGCAGAAATATTACGAGGTTTTTATACCACTGACTTATTCTCATCAATTCAAAAAGCTTCATAATCTTTTTCCTGGGTTTTCTCTAAAGATATGTGATTTAAAAACCTTTCTCCATTATACAAATTATGCTCTCTCCCGGATCTCGAAAAATGCACAGCGTTGTGATTAAAAATGATTTAATGTCTAAAAAATTTTGACATAAAAACCATTCCGAATTTTTCAAAATTGACAGTTTTTAAGCAAGCTTTTACTGCATAACGCATAAAATTAGAAAACTTTTAATATCAATTGAAAGTTTGATTATATGTGACTTCAAAAGTTGCTGTTCTGAAAACCGCACCAGATAGTGTGCTTGAAGATTATAATAAGCTGATGCATCTTGCCGAATATCAGAAGGCGCTTCCAAAATCAAACGAATTGATTTTGAAACTTAACTTATCTTGGAGCTTGTATTTCCCAGCGTGCAGCACAGAGCCATGGCAGCTTGAGGGGGTTCTCAGGACTTTGAAAGAAGACAGCTATAAGAAAATCTATCCGGTTGAAAACAGGACTGTGGTTACGAGTGTTGAGAAAGGAGCAAAGCTTAACAGATGGAATCCCGTATTTGAAAAATATGGTGTTTCGTTGGTAAATCTCACTAAAGTAAGATGGATACCTTACATGCCAAAACACGATATGCTTGCTCTTTATGATGTTTTCCCAGAAGGGATAAGAGTGCCCAAGATGTTTTTGGGTAGAAATGTTTTGCATCTTCCCACTATGAAGACTCATGGTCACACCACTATTACCGGTTCTATGAAGAATGCTTTTGGTGGGCTTATTACAAGGAAACGCCATCATGCTCACAAGGATATACATCGGATTTTAGTTGATTTGCTTCAAATACAAAAAGAGATTCATCCGGGAATATTCACTGTAATGGATGGAACTGTATGCGGAGACGGAGCAGGTCCCAGATGCATGATTCCAAAGATAAAGAATTATATTTTAGCAAGCTCTGATTCTGTGGCAATAGATGCCATATCAGCAAAGATGATGGGATTTGACCCTCTAAGCATTCCATTTATAAAAATCGCTCATGACAAGGGATTGGGCTGCGGTGATGTAAGGCAAATTGAAATATTAGGAGAGAATGTCTCCAATGTAAATTTCAAATTCAAGACCAAAAAATCATTGGTTGTTTTCATGGATCAGGTACTTAGAAAAAAATATCCCTTTTTTGAGCCTGTACTCTTTCACACTCCGTTGTTCAAGATGTGCATTTTGGGCAGCGCTCTTTATCACGACCGCCTCTGGTATCCTTTAATAGGAAGATGGAGGATAAAAAAGTTTATGAATACAGAATGGGGGAAGCTATTTCAAAACTATTAATACATTGTATTAATTCATTTTTAATGTCGTAGGCAAGAATTCTGCATATCTTTAGTGACTGGATGAATTGCCTTTTGATTCTTATTTTTTTGTATGGACAATATTTTTTTACAGATTCTTTCTGAACCATTCAAAAGTTTCTTTTATCCCTTTCTTAATATCCATTTCAGGGCTCCACCCGAGCTCCTTTTTTGCAAGGGAATTGTCAAGCGCAATCTTTCTTACTTCGCCAATCATTTCTGGAGCGTGCCCGGGCTTTATTCCTGGCGCAGCAGCTGCGCTTATCAAGCCAAAAATTTCATTTATTGATGTTTCCTTCATTGCTGAGATGTTTATCTCCTTTTCCTTCACTTTTTTTTCAAGAGCAAGAAGGTTGGCATTGGAAACGTCCTTTACAAACACAAAGTCCCTGGTTTGCTCTCCGTCCCCGTTTATAATAGGCGTTTCCCCATTTATCATTTTTTTGCAGAATATTGCAACAACACCTGCCTCTCCAAAAGGGTCCTGCCTTGGGCCGTATACATTTGAATACCTGAGAGAAACATAATCAAGATTATACAGGCGGTTGTAGTATGAAAGATACTGCTCAATGCAGTATTTTGCAACTCCATAAGGCGACAATGGCTTTATCTCTGTTTTTTCATTGCAGGGGATTTTTTTCGGATTTCCGTAAAGTGCGCCTCCTGTGCTTGAGAAAATAATCTTTTTTACCTTGTATTTTACGCAGTTTTCAAGGAGGTTTATTGAGCAGAGGATGTTTCTTTCAGCGTCAAGAACGGGCTCTCTTACAGATTTTGAAACGCTTATCTGGGCTGCGCAGTGCACCACAAAATCAGGCTTTTCATCCTCAAAAACCTTGTTCAATTCTTTCTTTAAGATGTCAATCTTGTAGAATTTTGCTTTTTTATTCACATTTGCCATCTTTCCAGATGACAAATCATCAACTATTCCGACAGAATATCCTTTTTCTATGAGCAAATCAGAGATGTGGCTTCCTATGAAGCCTGCTCCCCCCGTTACCAAAACCTTTTTAACTGCCATCCTTTTATTTAATCTCAGTCAGGTATTTAAAGTTTTTTAATATTTTTATTGAACATTTCAAAAGAAGAAAGAGGAACGCAGGCAGTTTATTTAAAGAAGGGGGATAAATATTAATGATAAAAAAACTTAAGAGCATTTACACAGATTTGATAGGTCCTATAAAGCCGGCAAAAGTCATTTCTGCACTTTTCCCTTTTTTGAAGACTTATCCTGATGTAATAGAAATTGAGATTACGAATTTTTGCAATCTCCATTGCATTATGTGTGGCTCAAATTACATGAAAAGGAAGCGCGGATTCATCTCTTTTGGATTTTACAAGAAAATCATAGATGATGTTTCCGGAAAGGTGAAAAGCGTGAGCCTTTACTCAACAGGCGAGCCTCTCCTTCACAAGAAGCTCCCAGAGATGATAAGATACGCAAAGTCAAGGGGGATAAGAGAGGTTGCAATAAGCACAAACGCAATGCTTTTGACTGAAGAAATTGCAAGAAAGCTCATTTCAGCAGGGCTTGACACAATGCAGGTTTCTGTTGAGGGCAGCACCAGGAAAGAATATGAAATGATAAGAAAAGGCGCTGATTTTTTCAAGGTTAGGAAAAACATCAGGAATTTCCTATCAATTAGGGGAAAAGGAAAAAAACCCAGGATTATGATAAATCTCCTGATTCACAAAGACACTAATCTTACGCAGTTTGCACGAACGTGGAGGGATTTCTGCGATGAGATTATTGTTTCTGAAATGCAGCCGATAACATTCTTTGATGAGAAAACAGGAAGGATAGTTCCTGTAATTCCCGTAGGAATAGGATTATGCCTCAAATCAAAAAGAATTGTCGGATGCAACATGCCTTTTGTGATGGCTGTTGTTGGCTATGACGGCAAGGTAGGAATGTGCTGCGCGGATTTTGACCTTTCTCTTTCAATGGGCGATGCTAAAAAGGAAAGCATCATTAAGATATTCAATAACAGCAAATATGAAACAGCAAGAAGGAATTTTCTCTTCAAAAAGTTCGCTGGAACGCAATGCGAGGGATGCCCCTCCCTTTATGCAGGAAAAGACCGAAATCTTATCCTTAAGTCACAGGAAAAAATAGATGGGTTAATGAGAAATATTTAATTTCGTCAGCGTATTTTTAATTAGGATTCTTATTCTAACTTCTATTTTTCCAAAAAATATCTTAAGCCTGAATTTTTCAAATTCATCTGACTTATTTATTTTCCTTCCCGCATCTGCGAGCGCCTTTTTTAATTCCGGCTCTTTCCTATTTATGTAATAACGGTATAAAAGAAGAAATGCCCTTATCACGCTTTCTTTCAGGAGATTCATGTCCCTTTTTGTTATTTTTTTGTCCCCCGTAAGCTCCTTCAGGAAATCATAAGTGTTCTCAAACATAAGGATTACATTTTCTGTTCTCTGGCTGTCCCCCCATTTTTTCTCTTTTGCCATGTCAACATAAGTTTCCCCTTCTATGTAAACAGGATATCCCTTCTCCGCAATGTTCATTGCAAGCCTCGCTTCTCCTGTCCAATAGTCTTTCTCATAGTATTCGCTGTTTATTATTGCCTCTCTTCGGTATGCTGTTTTTATCGGATGGGGCACCATCCGAAGGCTTGCTATTTTAGAATAATACTCATCCGCGCAAATCAGGCGTTTATTTCCGAAGTATTTCGCTTTCTCAGCATTTGAGATGAAATGTATTGAGCCGATAGCAGTATTTTTTTCAAATATCTGAACAACCTTCCTAAAATATCCCTGCCTGAAGTAATCGTCTGCGTGAAGTGTTACAACATATTTTCCCTTTGCAAGGGAAAGCGCTTTGTTTGAATTAAGCCGCCAGCCGATGTTTTTGGGATTTCTGAAAATTCTTAGTCTCTTGTCCTTTATTCTCTTTAATTCCTCATAAGTTCCGTCATCAGAATGATTGTCAGAAACTATTATCTCAAAGTCGCGGTAATCCTGACTCAGAATGCTTTTGATGGAGCCCCTTATGCTGTTCCTGTTGTTGAACACAGGAATGCATACGCTTATTGAAGGAGCCTTCACTTCCTATCACTTTCCTTCATGTATTCAGTAAGCCTTCTTTTGAGCTCTGTGCTTGAAATTCCTTCTGTATAAGGCACATAAACAAGTATTATGCCATGTTCATCCAGCCATTTCTGCGTGAATTTCATCTGCTTGTAATAATCCTTTTTTGCCCAGTCAGAGCCTATCACTATGAATGTAGGCATTACGCTTAGGATTGCGGGTTTGCTGTCCTCGCCCCCTGAATTCGGTATCACCCTGTCAACATAGCTGACTGACTCAAGCATTGCCTTTCTCTCGTCGTATGTCATTATTGGGGCTTTTCCCTTGAATTTTTTTATGAACTCATCCGGATTCAGGGAAACCACAACCTTTCCGTTTTCCCCTGCAATGATTCTGCACTGCCTGAGAAAGTTTGCATGCCCTGAATGATACAAGTCAAATGTTCCGCCGGTATAAACTATTTTTGGTCTATTTGCAGGCAATTTCATCCCCTCTTTTGCAATTTTATTTTTTTTGGCTTTTAAGAAATTTGAGCTCGCCAGCCATTTGACAATCCTGTCTGTAATTAAAACCACCCCCTGAAAAATTCAAAAAAAGAGCATTGCTCTTACAATTGTTTTTTATAAGCTCCTTATTTAAATATTTTTCTTTAGTTGGCTGAGAAAGCCATTTATCTTAAATTTTAAGATTTTTATTGAAAATATCTTAAAAAATACGAAAAATATATAAATAAATGAATTTTTTAAGTAATTCATGGCAAAGCTTGATGAAAAGGACTGCAAAATCCTTTCCCTCCTGCAGGAAAACTGCAGGATGTCCCTTACGGAAATTTCGCATAAGATAAGTCTTTCAGTGGATTCCACCAAGAAAAGAATAATCCGGCTTATGAAAGACGGGATTTTCTTTCCCAAGGTCCAGCTGAGACCCAGGCATTTCGGATTCAGCAATGTGGTTGAAGTAAAGATAAAGCTCCATGATTACACTGAAAATGAGTTCAGGGCTTTCATAGAATATCTCAAGTCAAATCCTTATGTGGTTGAAATTATCACAACATCCGGGCAGTGGAACCTTTCCATAGTAATTATCGCAAGGGACGCCCTTGATTTGGGGGTAAAAAGCGATGAAATCAGGAAGAAATTCAGCAGGATAATCAATGAGTGGTCTGAATCCCTCACAACTGCGGTTTACAAGTTTGAATCTTATGACATGAGTAAATTAGTGCAAAATGAAGAAAAAATAAAAAAGAGGAAATAAAAATGAAGATAATATTTTTCGGTCTTGGTTCAATAGGAACAAGACACGCCAGGCTTCTCAAGGAAAACTTCAATCACGAATTATATGCATTTCGTTATAATAAAGATTCTAAAGAGAATATGCTGGGCATAAAAGAGATTTTCAGTTTTGAGGAACTGGATGAAATAAAACCTGACGTGGCATTTATTACGAATCCAACATATAAGCATATGGAATGTGCTTTACAGTGTGCAAAGAGAGGCATGAACCTTTTCATTGAAAAACCACTTTCTAATACGCAAGAAGGTCTGAAAGAATTTAAACAAATTGTCAAAGAAAAGAAGATAAAAACTTATTTGGCTTATAATATGCGCTTTAATCAATTGATAAAATGGTTGAAAGAGAATTTGCAAGGCAAAAAACCAGTTCACGTTAGTGTATACGCATCCTCTTTTCTTCCAAATTGGAGAAAAAATATTGATCACTTGAAAAATTACAGCGCTCTCAAAGAGCAAGGAGGCGGCATAGTATTGGACTTGTCGCATGAGATTGATTATTTATATTATTTGTTCGGAAAAATTAAAAAAGTAAAAGTAAATTCAAAAAAAATAAGTGATGTTACTGTGGATTCTGAAGACTTTGCAGACATTCTCTTAGAATTTGACAGCGGAATGTTTGGAAATGTTCATTTAAATTTCCTGAGCAGATTAAACAGGAGAGAAATAATTATTGATTTAAATGATTCAACAGTAACTGCGGATTTGATAAGCAATAAAATTACAATTTACGACGATAAGGGAACAAACAATATTAATTTTAATTTTGAAAGAGATGATATGTATTTGAGCGAGCTTAAATATTTCTTTGAGCACATGAGAACTAAGAAAACGATGAATGATATTAACGAAAGTTTGCGCATTTTTAATATAATAATGAAAATAAAAAATGAGGTGAAATTATGAATATTTTGATTACAATCTGTGCAAGAGGAGGCTCCAAGGGAGTGAAAGGCAAGAATTTCAGGAAAATAGCGGGCAAACCGCTAATGGCTTACACTATTGAAACAGCGAAAAAATGGGGAAAAGCAAAAAGGATAGTGTGTTCCACAGATTCTCAGAAAATTGCAGATATTGCAAAAAAATATGGTGCAGAAACGCCTTTTATGAGACCTGACTACTTGGCAACGGATACAGCAGGAAAAGTTCCTGTAATAAGGCATGCGTTGATTGAATCTGAAAAAATTTTTGGGGAAAGATTTGATATCATCGTTGACCTTGATGTAACCAGCCCTGTCAGAACAGTTAAGGATTTGGATAAGGCTTTTAAAATTTTTATGGAAAAAAAACCAGATGTTTTATTCTCTGTGGTTAAAGCAAGGAAGAATCCCTATTTCAATATGATTGAGCTAAATAAGGAAGGATTCGCAGAATTGTCAAAAAAACTTGAGAGAAATATTTTAAGAAGACAGGATGCACCAAAAGTGTATGAAGCAAATGCTTCAATATATTTTTACAGCAGAGATTTCCTGCTTAACGAAAAGTACAATACAATACTTTCTTCAAAAAGAGCAATGGTTTATGTTATGGATAGTGCCAACAGCATTGACATAGATAATGAGCTTGATTTTAGATTCATCGAATTTTTGCTAAATAAAAAGGTGATATCAATATGATAGATTATCTAAAGAAATTTAGGTTAGACTGTAAAATCGTTGCTGTGACAGGCGGATTAGGGCTTTTGGGAAAGGAAGTTTCCATTGCAATGGCACAGGCAGGGGCAAAAGTTCTTGTTTTGGATATCAATCGTGAAAAGGGATTGACTTTTGAAAAAGAGAACAAAAATAAAAAATTGGACATTAATTTCATAGACTTTGATATAAGCGATGTAAAAAAATTATCTGAAAACATAAAAAATATCTTTTCAAAATATGGTAAGATAGATGTGTGGATAAATGCTGCATATCCACGCACTGAAGATTGGAAAGAAGATAAGGAATACACAAATGAAAAATCATGGATAGAGAATCTGAACATACATTTGAATTCTTTTTGCATTAGCACTAGAGAGATTGCAGAACTGATGAAGGAAAACAAGATTAGAGGCAGCATAATTAATTTCGGTTCAATATATGGTGTTGTAGCTCCAGATTTTGGGATTTATGAAGGAACAAGTATGACTAATAAGGCAGCATACTCTGCAATAAAAGGTGGAATTATTAATTTTTCAAGATACGCTGCTTCCTATTATGGCAAAGACAGTATTAGAGTGAATGCTCTTTGTCCGGGAGGAATTTTTGACAATCAAAATCCTATTTTTGTGAAAAATTATGAGAAAAGAACTCCTCTTCGTAGGATGGGGAAATCTGAAGAAATAGCATCGGCTGCTTTATTTTTAGCATCTGAAGCAGCTTCTTATATAACTGGAACTACCTTTATGGTTGATGGCGGTTGGACTTGCATATAACGTGTTTATGTCAAAGATTAAGTGGTTGAATATGGAAATAAAAATTGCTGATAAAATAATTGGAAAAGGGAATCCCTGCCTGATAATTGCAGAGGCAGGAGTCAATCACAACGGAAGCTTTGAGCTTGCAAAGAAGCTTATTGATGCTGCATTAGAATGCGGGGCTGATGTTGTGAAGTTCCAGACATTCAAGGCAGACAAAGAAGCAATAAAAAATGCGCCAAAGGCAAAGTACCAAAAAGAGCTGACTTCTGAAAATGAGTCTCAGTATGATATGATAAAGAAGCTTGAACTTTCTGATGAAGAGACAATTGCCATGAAGGAATATGCTGATGAAAAAGGTATAATCTTCATGTCAACACCTTACGAAATTGAATGCGTGGATTTGCTTTGCAGGATGAAGGTTCCTGCATTGAAAGTTGGCTCAGGCGAGATAACCAACCATTTCCTCCTTGAGCACATGGCAAGAACCGGGCTTCCGATAATACTAAGCACAGGAATGTCAAATATTTCAGAGGTAAGGGATGCAGTTAATAACCACACTTCAGGCATATTTGCAGCTGTTGCATCAGTTGCATATGGAGCAAATGTAATTGAAAAGCATTTTACAACAGACAAGAATCTTTCTGGACCAGACCACAAGGCGTCTTTGAATCCAGATGAATTTTCCAAAATGGTTTCTGCAATAAGGTTTGTTGAAAAATTCAGAGGTAAGCAGTTTGATGAGGATAATTACCTTGTTTCGCTTAAAGAGGTGGAAAAATCAGGGTTCATAACAAAAAAGGAGCTTTCAATTGCAGGAGTTCTTCTCGGCTCTTCTGAAAAGAAGCCCGCTGATGAGGAACTTGAGACAAGGGCGGTTACAAGAAGAAGCATAGTTGCTGCAAAGAAGATAATTAAGGGGGAAATCATCAAAAGGGATTTTCTCTCTTTCAAGAAGCCGGGAACAGGGATTCCTCCCTTTGAAATTAAAAAGATTGTTGGGAAAATGGCTAAAAAGGAAATTGATGCCGATGAGCTTATCAAATGGGATTTTATTGAATGAAGGTAATAAAGATGAAAAAAAAGATTGTCTATGTAACCGGGAGCAGGGCAGAATATGGTGTTATTAGGAATCTTCTCATAAAAATGAATAAAGATTCAGAAATAGAGCTGTCCTTAATTGTTACTGGCTCGCATCTTATGAAAGAGTTCGGCTATACAATAAAAGATATTGAGAACGACAAATTGAGAATAGCGGCAAAGGTTGATATGAAAATAAAAAGCACACCCAAAGGAAATGCAAAATCAACAGCATATGCCATAATGGGGATTACAGATGCGCTTGAAAAAATAAGCCCTGACCTTCTTATTTTAATAGGAGACCGGAGTGAGATGCTTGCTGGTGCAGTTTCAGCAATGAACCTTTCAATCCCGATAGTCCATATTTCAGGAGGAGATGTTTCAGGGCACATAATTGATGATTGCACAAGGCATGCAATCACAAAGATGAGCCACATCCACCTTGCAGAAACAAGAAAGAGCGCAGGAAGAATTCTGAAAATGGGCGAGGAGCGAAAAAGGGTTTTCTTTGTGGGAAATCCTTCCCTCACTTTTGAAAGGATGCAAAGAAAAGAAAGCAACAGAATACTTTCTTCATTTGGAATCGATTCAAAACTGCCATTTGCAATACTAATATACCATCCAACTCCCAAGGATGATGCAAAAAAAAGCATAATTGAAATTCTTAGTGCAATAAAGGAAAAATCCATCCAGACCCTGGCAGTTTATCCAAATGCGGATTCAAGATGCGATGATGTTGTTTTGTCATTGGAGTCCTTTGCCAGGTCAAATCCTTTTATGAAACTGCAAAAGAGCATTCCCCATGAAAAATTCCAGGCAGTAATGCAGCGTGCGTGTTTTATGATTGGGAATTCAAGCTCTGCGCTTTTTGAAGCGCCGTTTTTCAGGCTTCCTGCAATAAACATTGGAATCAGGCAGGAGAGGCGCGAGAAGGCGAAAAATGTAATTGATGTCAAAATCTGCACCAAGGAAAAAGTGCTTTCTGCAATAGAAAAGGCATCTTCAAAGCAGTTCAGAAAAGAGATTTCGCATCTTAAAAACCCGTATTACAAAAAAAATTCAGCAGATGAGATAATTAGGATAATAAAATCCATTAAGGCAGACGAAGCCCTTCTTGAGAAGAGAAGCACATTTTAAGAGATAAAATGAAAACAGAGATAATTTCAGCAATTCCTGAAAACAGGGATAAATGGAATTCCCGCATTGAAAAGCTCGAAAGGAAGGACATCTATCTCTCATTTGAATATATTAAGATGCTTGCTGATTTTCTCTGCGGAAAGGGCGAGCTTTTTTATTTTGAGGAAGGGGAAAATTTTGCGCTTTACCCTTACATAAAAAAGGAAATCAACATCCTGCCCTTCTTCAAGCAGGTTTTAGGCAGGCATGCCGGAACTTATTATGATATAACTACTCCAGAATACGGCGGGATTATGGTGAATTCAGCTGAAAGCGAAAGAAACGCATTCTTTTCTTCGGCGCTTTTGGAATTTGAATCTTACTCTCGGAAAGCAGGAATAATAACTGAATTTGCAAGATTGAATTCAATGCTTGGAAACTACAAATCTTTCATTGAAAATAAGATTGAAGGCGCAGTCAAGAGCAAGGACATTGTCTATGTTGATTTGGGGAAAAGCGAGGAGCAGATTTTTAATGAGTTCAAGAAGGAAAACAGGAAATGCATAAGAAAGGCAGGGAGAAACGGAATCAGAATAAGAATCGGAGAAAATAATTCGGATATAGATTCATTCAGGGCTCTTTACCTTAAGACAATGGAAAAAAGAAATGCAAGGGATGAGTATCTTTTTAGCCGCGAATACTTTATGAACCTTTTTGATGGGCTTAAGGGAAAAATAACCCTTTTTCTTGCAGAATACAACGGGATTCCAGTTGTAGGTTCAATACTTCTGCATTCCGGCGATATTGCCTATGATTACCTGAGGGGCTCTGATGACAAATTTCAGAGTTTAAGAGCAAACAATCTGACAGTTTACGAGATTATAAAATGGGCAAAGAAAAATGGATACCGCTTTTTTGTGATGGGCGGCGGCTATAAGGAAAATGACGCAATTTTCAATTTCAAATCCACATTTTCAAACACCACTGCTCCATTTTACAACTACAAAAAGATTCACAACGATTCACTATATTCTGATTTTTCATGCGCATTTGAGGAATATGCAAAGGTTAATAATATCAGATTTGATGAAAATTATTTTCCGAAATACAGAGGTGAGGATTAAATGAATGTTAGAGTTCCGCTTTCAAAGCCGTTTATCGACAAGGAGGACATAAAGGCAGTTGTAGAAGTGTTGAAGTCAGGCTTCTTAAGTTTGGGCCCAAAGCTTCCTGAGTTTGAGAAGGCAGTTTCAGATTATGCCGGAGTAAAGCATGCAATTGCAGTCAACAGCGGCACAAGCGCCCTGCACCTCTGCATAAGGGCTCTCGGGATAAAGGACGGCGATGAGGTAATAACATCTCCCTACAGCTTCATAGCAAGCTCAAACTGCATTTTATTTGAGAGGGCAAAGCCGGTTTTTGTGGATATTGACGAAAAAACCTTCAACATAGACCCGGATAAGATTGAGGCAGCAATAACTGAAAAGACAAAGGCAATACTTGTTGTCCATGTTTTCGGGCTTCCTGCAGAGATGGATAGGATAATTCCCATTGCAAAAAAGCACAGCCTGAAAATAATAGAGGATTCAGCAGAGGCGCTAGGCGCAAAATACAAGGGAAGGTTTGCCGGAACTTTCGGCGACTGCGGAGTATATGCATTTTACCCGAATAAGCAGATGACAACTGGGGAAGGCGGGATAATTGTTACAAATGATGATTGCATAGATGAGCTTTCCAGGAGCATGAGAAGCCAGGGGAGGGATTCCAACAATGACTGGCTGAGGCACATCCGCCTGGGATACAACTACCGCCTGGACGAGATGAGCTGCGCGCTCGGAATATCCCAGCTTAAAAAGATTGATTTCCTGCTTTCCAAAAGGGAAAGTGTGGCAGCAAACTATGGAAGGATTCTTTCCAAATTCAAGGAGGTAATCCTGCCCTATGAGAATGATTCTCTGCACCGCTCCTGGTTTGTGTATGTGATACGACTTGCTGAAAATGTTGACAGGGACAAGGTGATTGAGAATCTTGTGGAAAAGGGAATCCAGTCAAAGCAGTATTTCCCCCCAATTCACCTTCAGGAGTTTTACAAAAGAGAGCTGGGTTGTAAAGAGGGGATGTTTCCCAATTGCGAGAAGGTTGCAAAGGGCACTCTTGCGCTTCCATTTTTCACCTCAATGAAAAAGTCCCAGGTTAAAGAGGTATGTTTGGCATTGAAGGATGCAATAAAAGAGTCCAAAGTTCAATGAGGATAAAATTCAGGGAAATATTAAATTAAAGTGTTAAATAAAATCAGTAAAAGGTGGTTTTAATGAGCAGTTTTTTTTCAGGCAAAGTGGTTTTGGTTACAGGTGGATGCGGTAGCATTGGGAGCGAGCTTGTAAGGCAGTTGATATCCCTTAATGTTTTGAAGGTAAGGGTTTTTGACCATGATGAGAATGCGCTTTTCAACATGCAGCGCCATCTTGAGCAGTTCAAGAATGTAAGGTTCCTTTTGGGCGACATAAGGGACAAGGAAAGGATTAAGCTTGCAATGGAAGGTGTTGACATAGTTTTTCATGCAGCTGCATTGAAGCATGTTCCCTCCTGCGAGTATAATCCATTTGAAGCGATAAAGACAAATGTGCTTGGAACCCAGAACATGATTGAATCAGCCCTTGAAAGCAGGGTTGGAAGGGTAATAACCATAAGCACAGACAAGGCAATAAACCCTGCAAATGTTATGGGGGCAACAAAGCTCCTTGCAGAGCGCCTTACAAGTTCAACATTCTTTTACAAGGGGCAGAAAAAAACAATATTCAGCTCAGTAAGGTTCGGGAATGTGATGAATTCACGAGGTTCTGTGATACCTGTTTTCCGCGAGCAGATAAAGGGAAAGGAAATTACTGTGACAGAGCCGGATATGACAAGGTTTGTAATGTCAATAGGGCAGGCAGTTTCACTTGTCCTGAAGGCGTCAGAGATTATGCAGGGCGGAGAAACATTCATCCTGAAAATGCCTGTTCTCAGGCTTGGCGACCTTGCAGATGCTATGATTGAGGAGATTGCACCTTCCTACCATATTAACCCTTCTGAAGTAAAAGTGAGGATAATCGGTGCAAGGGCAGGAGAAAAAATGCATGAGTGCCTTATGACTGAGGAAGAGGCAAAAAATGCGCTTGAGACAGATGATATGCTGATTCTCATCCCTCAGATTTTCATCCCTAATGTTACTGTAAAGGGATTTTCCTACAGAAGGGCAAAGCCAACATCAATGCACTCCTACAGCTCAGGCGATGCAAGGCTCCTATCCAAGGATGAGATAAAAAAGATAATTGCAAGCGAATGCAAAGATTGAAGCAAATGCCGTTTAAGAGGATAAAAATATTTAAACAAACCCGAAATTAATAAAACAATGGAAAAAACGCTTGTTTTTTTGGACTCATTCAAGAGAAGATGCCCATCAGAGAGCAAACTGATTTGCAGAACATATGATTCCTTGTTTGAAAAATATTACAATATTTTCTATAA
>JAPLZQ010000018.1 GCA_026394965.1 Candidatus Woesearchaeota archaeon | reverse complement strand
AAGCTCAATTGGGTTTTCAAAGCTCATCTCTGCCTCGTAAAAGAGAAACTTTGACTCTATTCCGTTGTATTTCAGCGTGTTTGAATTGACATCATTTAGAGTAGGGATTATGTCCTCTATTCCCTTCCTTATCATCATTTTGGTAACGATTTTCGGGACTGCAAGAGATACCTTTTCAGGAGTCACTTTAACATTTTCCCAGGAGATGGAATTTCCTGAAACTTCTGCTTCGGGATAAGTGAGAATGCTTTCCTCGTTTGTCATCCCTATGACTTTTGCCTCAAGGGAAAGATTAAGCGAGCCATTTGAATGTATGTAAATAACCGGCTGTTTTACCATCATGTCAATTTCTGGGCGTGAGGTTACAAGAACCGTGTTATTGGTAAGGCATCCCTCCATTACTCCCCATTCATGAAGATCATATGAGGAACTTGTTTCCTTATTGCATCCTGGAGCAAATGCTGCTGCTGCAACTGAGCAGGCAATTATCAAGCCAGTTAAAGTTTTCTTAAGCTTTGGATTCATTTTGACAACCCCCAATTTTTACTGCTATTTACTAATAGTCGATATAAAAATGTTTCTGTTTATACAAAAAAACAGCCGGCAGAAAATTCCAAAATTTTTATAAAGGGCTCTGTTTATCCGGTTTAATTGTGCGGTCGTAGTATAGTGGCTATGATTCGAGCTTCCCAACAGCCTTTTAGGAAAAGCCTGGGGAAAACAAGTGCGACATTCGGCTTGAAGCCTCAGTCTCACTAATAAAAGGCTGGCGAAAGAGCTTGCGACCCGGGTCCGAATCCCGGCGACCGCATTTTATAGAGCTTTTTTTTGAAGGTATAGAGTTTTTCATATGGCGCTTGAGAAATACAAAAGATATGATTTGCATTCGCACACAAAGTATTCTGAATGCAGTCTCACTCCTGTCAGGACAGCCCTTAAGACAGCTCTTAGAAGGGGGCTCTCTGGCTTTGCAATAACAGACCACAATACAATAAGGGGTGCTCTTGAGGCAAAAAAGCTTCTCAGTGGAAGTTTTGGGAGGGCATTCAGGGACAGGGGGTTTGAATTTATTGTAGGCGAGGAAATCCTGACAGACAAGGGCGAGGTTCTTGCATATTACCTGAATTCTGAGATAAAGCCGGGAAAAATCCTTGATGTCATTGATTCTGCAAGGGAGCAGGGCGCCTTAATCTCAATTGCCCACCCTTACACGGTATTCCGCAAATCATTAAGGGCTGATTTGTCAGAGATAAGAGGGAAGATTGATGCGCTTGAGTGCTTCAATTCCAGGAATATAATGCCAGGAAGAAATGCATTTGCAGAGAGGGCTGCTGAGAGGAATAATCTGGGAAAAACAGCTGGCTCTGATTCTCACTTCTGGTTTGAGATAGGGCGCGCATTTACAAAATTTCCTGAATCCATGACTCTTTGCGATGCAGTAAGGAAAAGGAAGGCATCTGTATCAGGGACAACAATATACTCTCCCCCAGGATTCTTGTTAAGCGCATTCTCAAAGGCATTAAACGCAATAAAAAAATAAGAAATAATCAGAATAAAATTAATAATTAAAATAATAATTCAAAAATCGCTTATTGATACTTCTCCTCCAGGCCCCTTTGGTACTTGTAGTTTGCTATCTTAAAGAGCCCCTGCTGGAGCTGCTTTTCATTTTTTATTCTGTCCTCCTTGAAGGGAAGCTTGTACTGCTCTGAAATGCTTTTAAGATATTTTCTCCCGGGTTCTAAGTCATCATCAGTTATCTGAGTGATAACCCTCTTATGAAGCCTTTCGTTCATATTGGATATGATGTCATTTCCCAATTCCATGAAGTCCTGCTGGGTTATTCTCTTCTTGTCTTTGAATTTCCTTTTTATCTCTTCCTTGTCAACTCCAAAATAGAAAGGCATTACTGAGTCCTGGAAAATCTCATCTGAGATTCCCGCATATTTTGGATTCATGCTTATCAGATGTTCTTTCAATGCCTTTGCAACGCTGTCTGCCAGCTTGTCTTTAAGCTCGTCTGAAAACTCGTGATCCTTGTAGGATAGTTTTTCACTCTTTACAAGGCTCCAGTATTCGCTCAAAAGAACTGATTCAAGCGCTGTTGAGTGCTTGATTGAGTCCTCAAGCTTTTTTGATACATCATCAAACTTGCTGTAGTCTGGATTCCCAGAATCTGCCATTCTTAATCACCTTTTTTGACTATTTCTGAAATAATGATAGATATGCAGTTTATTATTCTCCCCGTATTTAAATTTTATTGATTTTTTTAAAAGATTAATCGCATCTCTCAATCCTGAAAAGATTCTCTTTTCTTCTGGGAAACATTTAAATATGGACAGCCAAATTAATTAATCATTCCCATAGTTTATATTCAGTGAAGAGGCTGGTTTTTATGGCAAAGAAAAATGATGCTGAAAAGGCAAAGGATGATTCTTCTGAAAAGCAGGCTGAAAGCAAGGAAAAGAGCGAGGCAATTACGCCAGACCTTGCAAACCTCCCCAAAGAGGCGCAGGAAAAGCTTGCTGAGCTTAAGGAAAAGCTTGACAAATTCCAGAAAAAAGTCCTTGAGAAATTCAAGGATTATGTAATTGGAATATCCCTTTTACCGCCTGAAAAGCAGCCTGAGGGGGCTGAGAAAAAGGAGGAGGACAAGAAAGGCGCTATAAATGTGCTTGTGCTTGTGGATGATTCAGATTCCACCAAGATGAGCAAGGATGAGCTTTCCACAAAGCTTTCAACTGTCATTGAATCAATGGCAAAGGAGATTGATGATAAGCTTTTACCAAAGGTTCTGATACTCTCTGAGCTCTGGCAGTCCTGTTATGACGCGAAGTATGAGCTTCTGCAGATGATTGCAATGTCTGCACCAATATATGACACAGGGATGCTTTCTGCAATCAAGATTGGCGAAATACACAAGTCCATGGTTATAAAGAAGTTTGAGAAATACATTGTCAGCTATGTGCTTGCTGGCTCTCTTGTCAAGGGCAAGGCTACAAAGACATCTGATATTGATGTCTGGATTGTAATTGACGACACTGATGTCAAGAGGATGACACGGGCTGAGCTGAAGGACAAGCTAAGAGCCATTATAATCACAATGGGAATAGAGGCAGGTGAGATAACCGGAATCAAGAACAAGCTGAACATCCAGGTTTACATCCTCACTGATTTCTGGGAGTCCCTCAAGGAGGCGAATCCAATCATATTCACCCTTCTTAGGGATGGAGTGCCCCTTTATGACAAGGGAATCTTCATGCCATGGAAGCAGCTTCTGCAGATGGGGAGAATCAAGCCGTCCCAGGAAGCAATTGACATGTTCATGAACACAGGCGAGCAGATGCTGAAAAGGGTTGAATTCAAGCTCAAGGACATTGGGATGGAGGACATCTATTATGCAATCCTGACCCCGTCGCAGGCAGCATTGATGCTCTACGGCGTTGCACCCCCAGACCCGAAGGAAACAGTTGAAATGATGAGGGAGATATTTGTGAAAAAGCAGAAGCTCCTGGAAGACAAGTATGTTGACATCCTTGAAAGAAATGTCAAGCTCAGGAAGGATGTTGAGCACGGTGAGAAAAAGGAAATATCAGGAAAAGACATTGACAATCTCCTGAAGGATGCCGATTCCTACCTCAAGAGGATTCAGCGCCTCTTCACCCAGATTCAGAAGATAAAGGAAGAGGAGGGGATCCTTCATTTGTATGAAAGCAGCATCACAGCAGTAAGGGACATACTGAAAGGGGAAGGGCTCTCTGAAGTTTCTGACTCTGATATTTACGATGCGTTCAATAAGAAATTGATATGCTCAGGAAAGATTCCGGCAAAATTCCTTAGAAGCCTGAAGGAAATAATCAAGGCAAAGCAGGGCTATGATGAGAAAACCCTTAGCAAGAGCGATATAACAAAGACAAAGGCAGAGTTCTCTGAATTCATAAAATACATGATTGAATACATGCAGAGGGAGCATGCAAGGGAGATGGAAAGGGCTAAAATCAAGGTGAAATACAGCGGGGACAAATACGGCGAAGTGATTGTCTCAGACAAGAGCGTATTCATCATAAAAAGCTCAGAGGAAGGGAAGAAATTCTCGAAGGCAAAGCTTTTGCCAGACGGCTCTTTTGGAGAGGTTTCAGACAGCACAATTGAAGAGATGGATTCCGAGATTGCTTCGCTTAAATCCATCCCCAAGATTTTCCTCAAGGAAAAGACATTTGAGGAAATAAAGAAGATATTTGGGAAGGATGTTGAGATTTTAATGAACATCTGAACGGATTCTTTCTTTTTTAGCATTTTTTTTACTCTCAAAAGATGAATTCTTTATATCCTAAATAATATATCTTGTTATAACAATATATTTATAAGGATTCAGAGCAAGCGTTAATTTATGAAAACCGGATACAAGGTATGCGATGCAATGACGAGGGAGCCCATTACAGTGCCCTCTGAAGCAACTATCAAGGAGTGCGCAAAGACAATGGAAAAGAACCATGTTGGAGCTCTCCTGATAACAAGAGGAAAAAAGATTCTCGGGATAATTAGCGAGCAGGACATAGTGAGAAAAGTTGTTGCGCGCGGGCTTGACTACAGCAAGCTCCAGGTAAAGCATGTGATGGCGAAAAAGCTCATTTCAATAAGCCCGGCAGCAGACATCTACGAGGCGCTTGTTAAGATGAGGGATGCAAATATCAGGCACCTTCCGGTTATAGACGGAACAAACCTTATCGGGCTCCTTACAATAAAGGATGTGCTTAAAATCCAGCCGCAGCTCTTCGACCTTGTTGTTGAGAAGTTTGAGCTGAGGGAAGAGGAGAATAAGCCTGTGCGCGAAAGGGGAGATGCAATGCTGTGCGAAATCTGCGGTAACTACGCAGAGAAGCTTTATCAGGTAAAGAACATGCTTGTGTGCAGCAAGTGCAAGAAAAGCGTTTAATGGCTTTTTTTCTTTATTCATCATACCTTCCGATAAAATGAAAAATTTTATAAATGAACTTCTCCTAGGACTGGATAATGGTCGATAAAAAAATACCCCCTACTGTAATAAAGTACAAGGGAATCTTTGAAATTTCTGAGCTTTACAAGTTCATCTCCCGCTGGCTTATTGGAAAGGGCTATGATTTTTATGAAAAAACCTACAAGAACAAGCCGCCGGAGATTGAGCTTTCATGGTACGGAGAGAAAAAGCTCACGAGCTATGTGATGGACAAGATAAAAATTGAGTTCCACTTCTACGGCGTCAGGGATGTGGAAGCGATAAAGGGCGGAGAAAAGAAAAAGATGCAGGACTTCAGGGTTGTAATAACATTCTCCGGCGAGGTTGTGACTGACTATCCAAACATCTTCGGCGAAAAGCAGTGGGAAAAGCCGTTCTGGAAAAAGGCAAAGGAATTCTTTGAGACAAACATATTAAAGCAGGATCTGGATTTCAAGTATGTTGACCCGTTATACTATCAGGTTTTTGAGCTGACAGAGGAAGTCAAGAAGTTCATGAACATGGAAGGTACAGGAAACCTTGTGTGAGGAAAAAAATGTCTGAAAAAGCACCGGTTGTTGAGAACCTTTCCCTGAGCTACAGCGGGCTCTTCAATGCAAAAGAGCTCTACAGCACAATTAACAGCTGGTTCAAGGAAAAGGGGTATGACAGGAGAGAGATAAAAAACGAGGAGCACGTATATCCCCAAGGCAAATTCATCGATATCGAGCTCCAGCCCTACAAGAAAGTAAGCGATTATGCAAAAATAGTGATAAGAATCCAGCTTACCATGAAGGATGTCAAGGATGTTGACATAGAAAAGGAGAAGCACAAGCTCAGGCTCAACCAGGGAAGGGTTGATTTCACCTTTGATTCCTACCTTGAGACAGATTATGAAAGCAGATGGGAGCAGACGCCCTTCTACTTCCTTTTAAGGACAATTTATGACAAGTTCATCTACAGAAGCTACACAAGGCGTTTTGAGGAGAAAGCATCCTCTGACCTGAAGGAGCTCTATGAAGAAATAAAGTCATTTCTCAACATGGCAAGGTTCACCACCAGATAAATCTTTTTTTTAATTGTTGCGTTTATTCTTTCCACAATATTTAAAAACTCCCCCCAATCCTCTCTGAATCACGCGGGGGTATCAAAGCCTGGTCAAATGAGCAGGACTTAAGATCCTGTCCCTTAGTGGGTTCGCGTGTTCAAATCACGTCCCCCGCAGCTTTTAAAAAAAGCTGCATCAAAACTAGTCAAGTGGGACATAAAGTCCCACGAAATATCCAAAGATTTTAAACTTGCATCAAAACTAGTCAAGGAGAGCATAAAGCCCTCCGAACTTAACGGGAATTAAAAAAGTGCATCAGAAATAACCTAAAATCATAAAATAATTAAATAAGCTGTTCATGGCTGATTTAATAATGCCTCTGTAGCTCAGTGGCTAGAGCGCCACCTTGGTATATTTCGCCGGAAAAGAACGGAAAAGAAACATTCCGGGCGAAGTGACAGAAAGGTGGAGGTCGCGAGTTCAACTCTCGTCAGAGGCTTTCTATGAAAGGTATAATGCCTCAGGGACGTGGTTTATTAGCAAGCCCGTCTTTGGGAGAAGCTGCGGAAGAAACGGAGAATTCACGGAATCTGGCGAACAACTGTTTTAAAGATGCTTTACTCATTTTAATAAATGCGCATTAAGGACATAATCCCAGAGAATAGACCTAGAGAACGACTTGAAAGAGAAGGTCCTGCAGTCTTAACATATGCTGAACTCTTAGCTGTAATACTGAAAACAGGCAGCAAGGATGAAAATGTTATTGATATGTCAAACAGGCTGATTTCAAAGTATGGAATTGATAAGCTTTCACAGTGCTCTTTACCTGAACTTCAAGAGATAAAGGGAATCGGGAAAGCTAAGGCTTGCCAGATTATTGCATTATTTGAGCTGAATAAAAGAAACAACTTCTCTAAACAGACCGGGAAACAGATAAAAACAGCCAAAGATGTATTTGAGTACTGCTCTCCTAAACTATCGGGAGCTGATAAAGAGCATTTTATGATTCTTCATTTAGATACACATAATAAAGTGATTAAGGATGAGATTGTTTCTGTAGGAGCATTAGATGGCGCAATTGCTCATCCCCGCGAAATATTCAAATCAGCAATAAAAGAGAGCGCTTACGCAATAATACTCGTTCATAATCACCCATCCGGAGATCCAGAACCATCTGAAGAAGATAAAACAATAACTGAACGACTTTTTGAGGCTGGAGAACTGCTCGGAATAAAAGTTCTAGACCACGTAATAATCGGAAAGAACAATTGGTACGGATTCAGAGAGAAATCTTAATATTCTAAAATAACTCTCGGTTTATTATCTGTCCTAAAATTTTCTTGGGATTTTCTTTTAATTTTTCATCGATTGTGATATATCCATCGTTTCTCAATGTCTTTCTTTTGAGAATTACGAGGTTGAACAATTTAACAAAGATATTGTAAGGTACTGCCCGTTTTAATAAATTGTCACTAAAATTCAGCTTTTCATTATTTATTAACATTTTTATAATTCTCTTATATCCACTTTCAGTGGGTTTTCTTAAATGCCACATCTCATTAACAAAAAAACCATAGAAATTGTTATACCAATGAAGGTGAGGTCCTTTTAATTTGGATTCCCCTAAAAATGCCATAGTTCCTGTAGTATGCGTTTTTTCAACAATAGTTTCAACTCTCACTAATTTAAAATCTGGTTGAAAGGGGTTTTCTTCATTAATACCAAAACCGATTAGAAAGGATTTAAATCTTCCATGATACTGTATTTTTAAACTATAATCTTTATTTAGATTAACTATGTTTCCATGTCCTTTTTTGATGCTTCTTAGGAGGTTATTTAAATCTCTTTTCGTTATGTTAAAACTTACTTTTTTTAGTATACTCTCCGTTAATTCGGGAAATGTCAATTTTTGTTCGATACATAATTTTTCATCATAAGTAAATTCATTTTCTTGGATCATTTTAGATTAAGAGTGGAGTGAAGTATTCTTGTCGACAAGAATACTTCACTGTATATAAGTCTTTGTATTTTTATTCATTCCATCGAGCATTGCCAGCTTAATTGAGAAAGTATTATTGGAGAGACATTGTATTCAATAAAAATTTATTTATTCCTATTTCCCGCACTTCATTTAATTGCACATGTTAATTTAAAATGCTGCATTATTGTTTTTTGGACGGTCCCACTTCAATAATTATATTAACAGGAGAACGATATAGACTCTCAATAGTTCTGTTTATTTTATCTGAAAAAATCTGTACAATATACGGGCAATAACCACATGTTGTTGTAATACTTTGCTGAGTTTGATTTAGTTGTGGGTTAAAAGAAATTGAAGGGTAAGGATAATCTGAAGAAGGTGTACACCATAATCTTTCAAAATCTTTAATAGTGGCTGAATCACCAAATTTAATAATATAATTATTATTTGGAAGAAGTATAGGTATGCTATGACTTTCATAGCTTTTGTTAAGATCCATCATGACACAACTTTTAATATCCACTGTAACATTATACAAAGGCAATTCTCCAGTATTCATTATCATTAAGGGAAGGAAATCGCCCCACGGTTCTCTCTGAACAAATGGAATAATAAATGCATCAACACCTGGTTTTTTTCAATTTTATAGAAAATATTATCAATTTTATGAGTAATAATAACTTGAGAAAAGAATAAAATTATTGAAAATATAATACACCACATAAGAACTCTTCTTTTAACGCCAAATAATTCAGATAAACCATATGTTATTTTATTGAAAATGCCATGAATATGCACATAACAATATTTTTGTCCTTCGATAGAATTTCTTTTACATTTAATGCCTTTTTTTGTAATACCTTTACATTGAACCATTGTGGTTAAAATATCTTTTTAATATATAAATGTTTTTTGTAATAAAGCAAACTCTTTAAAAATTCGTTACTTATCCTTACAAAGCTTGGGCGACTAATGCATATTAAATTGCTTCATCACTTCTTTTTTCGGAACTCTCTGAAGAAACCATAAGAACAAGTCCCGAATCGAATGGTTTCCCATATTCACCAAACTTGTTAAACATTTTATTAGAAATCTTCTAAATTTTCATAATTCTCATAATATAGCTTTATTTACTTTTGATATAAAATCAGTATATTCTTTTGAAGATATTATCTTCATAAGGTCTTTATAAGAATAAATCTCGATCCCTTCTGAATTAAATTGATTCTTTACATTAATCATTCTATCTTTAATATCTTCTTGACTCAAAGTGTCAAGATTGTTTTCATTCACATATAAAAAATCATCATCAGCGTCTGTGTTTTCATTAATTAAAAATAGAACTTTCCTCACCTTCTTTTTTTGTTGAATACTTTTCTCAATATCTTTAAAATGAGCAGTAAGATATTCTAATGATTTATTTGTAAACGGAAAATTGGTTTTTGCTTCTACTAAAAACAAAAAATCATTATTTTCTGCGATTACATCAATATCTGTTGAATCAATGTTTTTAGAAATATCGATTAATTTTGCATCATATTTCTTCGCTAAAAATAGGTATGCAATAAATTGTCCTAATAATCCTTTACTAATTTTGGTTTGTTCATTCAATTTAGAAATCTTAGATTCTTGAAAGTCTTTATTACAGATATAATCCTTAAGTAAATTTCCTTCTATTTCATAACTTTTGAATTTATAAATAGACAGTTTAGACAATAGTTTAAAATAATACTCAATACGAAATTTGCTCTCCGATTTATAACCATCTTTATTGCTGGCGAGTGCAAGACCATCAAAAAACAGCCAATATGAAGCATCTGAGAAAAAAGTACTCATGGGCATAAAAATAGCATAAGAGAATTCAATTCTATCATTTGAATAAACTTGCTTAAATTCCAAAACTTCAATGTTTTTCCCTTGAATGTACTTAGCACCAAAGAGGACATGATAAAAAAGATTTTCAGTATTATATTCACCAAGTTGAGAGTCTGATCGAATAACTCTCATTCTCAAATTTTTAATCCTTCTAAAAATCCAATCCAATTCATATTTGGACTTTAGGTTAGTTCCAGATACAATTTCTTTGATTATTCTCTTTTTAGTCTCCTTAAATATCTGTCTAAATTGAACTGCAGATATTTCTTTAAATTTATTTATTTTTCCATACGCTTTGTGAATATCATACCAAGTATTAGCATTTAATATAATCTGTTTAGCCTTAGAATAATGCTCTTCAGACAGATATTTTTTGTAAAAATATAATAACATAATTTTATATCCAGTAAAATACTCTATGTTATAGTTTTTTATTACTGGATTTTGTAGATAATAACTCTTCCTGGTTTCATCTGGCATAGTGTAGAAAAATGGAACGCCTCCAGGATATGAACAAATTACATTTTCTTCTTTCCAATTAAAAAAATCTTCACAATTTCCTTCCATATAATTATATTTGATTAAAAACCAATTTAATATTAATGGCTGTTCACCCATAGAATCATCAAATTTCTCAATTCCAAGATTCTGAATAAGAAATTTATTGGTTTCTTCAAGCATCAACTTAAATTTTTGAACTGTGCTAATAAATTCAGTAACATCTTTATCAATTAGCGGTTTATTTTTTGTTCTAATCTTAGCCAATTCTTTTCGCACACTATTAAAGTTAAAGATATATTTTATGATAGGATCTAAATCCATAAGACTTCTGATTGCTTCTTCTTTGATATCAGTATCGCTCCATTGAATAATATCACCAATGTTGTCGTTTTGAATTAAGAGTTCTAAGTGATTTATTATATTAATAAGAATTAACTCAAAAAGGTATGATGCCCCTCTTAAATTATTTTTAAAGGACATATTCAATTCTGATGAAGCATATTCTTCAATTTGATCTAAATCAAACAGAGTTTTTAATACGGAAAAATCATAATAGAAATAATCATATAAACTAGGAATTTCTAATTCTTTTTTGTCTTTATCATTTTTCATTTTCTTATTTTTAAATTTTCAAATCTTTTAATGCATCAATTATCTTATTTTCATAATCTAATATTTTTTTCTTTATTGCTTCGGGCTTTTCATATTCTACTTCTTCATATTCTATCTCTTTATACTTTGAAATACTCAAATCATAATTATTCTCTTTTATTTCTGATATTGGAACAAAGAAGCATTTTCCTTTTCTATCTTTTGGCTTCTCTTTCTGCCTTTTCTTAAATTGTTCAATTATGTCTGGAATATCATTTTTATCGGGCTGAGAAGTCCTTTTATCATCTAAACTGAAGCCGTCTGCTTCCATATCATAGAACCAAACTTCTTTTGTTGGCTCTCCTTTTGTGAAGAACAAAACTGCAGTTGAAACACCTGCATATGGTTTGAATATTCCTGAAGGCATAGAAATAACCGCATCGAGACGGCATTTTTCCAAAAGAAGTTCTCTTATGTTTTTATGCGCTTTAGAGTTACCAAATAAAACTCCATCTGGAACAATAACGGCACATTTTCCGCTATTTGTAAGCAGATTATACATTAATTCTAAAAAAAGCAGCTCGGTTTTCTTGGTTTTTGTTCTGAAATTCTCTCTTCATACTGCCTTTCAATCTCCCTCTTCTTATCAGCCCACCTTATCCTTTCAGCAATGTATTTTCCTATGAGAAAGCCCGCTATGAAAACCGCCGCAAGAATTATAATCCACTCAATCATGCTTCTATTCTGTTTTGCAGGATATATAAATTTATGGCTCTCTTCCGAAATCTTTAAATAATGATTCTATGTCTTTTAATATAGTCGGGCTCGTAGTCTAGTGGCTATGACGTCTGCTTGACGTGCAGAAGGTCCCCAGTCCGAATCTGGGCGAGCCCATTTTTTTTAGCAAAAAAGAGGGGAAAGAGAGATGAAAGGGAAGACGGAATTAAATAAGAAAGGGCTTTTTTTCCTGGCAATTTTCATAATCCTTGGGATAGTTTCTTTCCTTCTTCTCCGCCCGTTTATAATATCCATCTTTATTGCGATGATAATTACTTACATGTTTTATCCGCTCTACCGCTTTTTTCTCTCAAAAATCAAAAACAAGAACCTTTCTGCACTAATTGTCACAGCGCTTATTGCATTAATCATTTTTGTGCCTCTCAGCATTTTCTTCAATTCTCTTATTTCCCAGATTTACAATTCATACCTTTCAATACAGAGCCTCATCTCAGGCAGCGCCTTTTCCCTTGAGAACTGCTCCATAAACCCGCTCGTGTGCCGGCTTGTTTCAATTGCAGATAATGCGCTTAAGGTTGAGATTTTCAGAAACGCATGGAATGAGATGATTTTAAGCACTGCAAATGTTGTCATCAAGGCGACATCCTCATTCCTGATTTCAATCCCCTCAAAGCTCTTCGACCTTTTCCTGATATTCTTCACAATATTCTTTTTGCTCAGGGATTATGATTATTTTTCAGCGGGAATAAACAGCATAATCCCGCTTCATGAGAGCCACAGGAAGAAGATTTTAAAGCAGTTCAATGACTCGCTTTATGCAGTGATTTACGGGAACATCCTTATTGCGCTTGTTCAGGGGGTGTTTGCAACAGTGGGCTTCTATTTCCTGAAAGTCCCTTCGTTTGCGCTTTGGGGGCTTCTCACAACAATTGCAGCAATGATACCGTTCATAGGGCCTCCTGCAATCTGGCTTCCGCTCTCAATAGTCCAGATGCTTCGCGGCTACCTGAGCCATGAGAGCTCAATTCTCTGGAACGGCATATTCATTT